>JBJEIK010000237.1:0-6949 GCA_051876975.1 Candidatus Methanomethylophilaceae archaeon | reverse complement strand
CATCTTTTACATGATTCCCATTGTTATCCCTTCATCGATTCTCCGCATCGACCTCCGATGGTTTCATCAGGTATCGGCGAACACCCTGCACATCATGAGTGGAGAATCGGAATACATCAGGAACAGCAAGAGGCTCAGCAGACTGCTGAGGCACCGCCCTGACATCCCCCACGACGAGCACGGATGGATCTCCCTGGATGATGTGGAGCGTCTCGGAGGAATGGACCGCAGACTGGTCATGGAGATCGCCAGGGTGAACACCCGCTACGAGATCTCCGAGGACAGGGAGAGGATCCGTGCGTTCCACGGACACAGCATCGACATCGACTACGGTAATCCCGTCGAACCTCCTGAGTTCCTATACCACGGAACATCGGCACAGGCCTGGGAAGGGGTCAAGGACACCGGATACATCCTCCCCATGAGAAGGGCAGAGGTCCACCTGTCGGTTTCCATCGAATATGCGCAGAATGTCGCCGGAAGGATGGGGTCCCATGGCGGGATCGTCATCCTCAGGGTGAATTCCGGGCGCATGCATGCGGACGGTCACGAATTCCACCTGTCCGGGGATGGGGTGTATCTGACGGAGAAGGTCCCCGTGGGATATGTGGAGCCGATGACGGGTGATTGGGAAAAACCAGAGTGATGACTGCGGCCAGCATCCGAGGTCATACAAGGTTTAATATAGGTCATCTGTATCTTCAGGTCTGTTGCCCTGGTAGTGTAGCGGCCTATCATGAAGCCCTGTCGAGGCTTCGACACGGATTCGAATTCCGTCCAGGGCGCTCATCTTTTACATTCCATCCTGTGGGGTTTCCCATCGATATCACCCGTATCCGACGATACGGGACTCAGAAGTGATTGAGGGAATCGTGGAGCATCACGGAATACTTGTTGATCTTCTTGTCGAAGAAGAGCTCCGCATCCACATTGAAGACCACACGCATGTTCTCCTCGGTGAGGACCTCCTCGGGCCTTCCTATCGCATGCACCTTGTGGTCATGGATCATGACGATCCTGTCACAGTACCTGGCGACCATCGCAAGATCGTGAGAGACGATGACGACGGTCATCCCGGTCTCCTTCGAGAGCTTATGGACCAGGTTAAGGGCATCGAACTGCATGCTGATGTCCAGATGGAGTGTGGGCTCATCCATGAGCAGGATCTTCGGCGTCTGGGCGATGGCCCTGGCGATTATCACGCGCTGCCTCTCGCCACCGCTCATGGTGTTTATGTGACGGTCCACATACTTGGTGAGGCCGGTCTTCTCGATCGCGTCATCGATTATCCTCTCGTCCTCGGACGATGCACCGCCCATCATACCCTGGAAGGGCATCCTGCCCATGGCGACCATGTCCCTGACGGTGAAGGCGAAGTGGACCTCGTTGGTCTGCGGAACCACGGCTATCTCCTTGGCGATCTCCTTCTTGCTCAGATCGGCCAGATCGGCCCCGTCGAGCATGACGCATCCTCCCGAGGGAGTGAGATTCTTGTTGAGATTCCTCAGAAGGGTGGTCTTCCCGCATCCGTTGGGTCCCAGGATGCCTATGACCTCTCCCTCGATGATCGGAAGGTCTATCCCATCCAGGACCAAATGTTTCCCGTAGGTGTAGTGCAGATCCTTGACCTCGAGCGTCAACTCCAACCCACCTCCTTCCTCCTGCGTACGAGCAGGTAGATGAACACGGGCGCACCGATGAGGGATGTGGCCACACCGATGGGGAGTGTTCCGTAATACGGAGCTATGATGTGTGCGAGGTAGTCGCAGATCAGGATGAAGCATCCTCCGGCCACCATGCTGAGGGGCATGACGTAGCGGTTGTCCGGACCTATGAGGATCCTCAGGATGTGGGGGATGACCAGTCCGATGAACCCTATGACTCCTACGAACGAGACGGCTGCGGCAACGACCATCGTCGAGAGGATCAGAACGAACAGCCTCGTCCTCTTCACATCCACACCGAGGTCCATCGCATGGGCGTCTCCGATCATCATCGCGTTCAACGGCTTCGCCTGTGTTATCAGCAGGACGGAGCACAGGGTGATGATGGGAGCTATGAACATGATCTCGTCCCAACTCGCGTTACCGAGGTTACCCATGGACCAGAAGACTATCCCCTCCAGCTGGTCCCCTGCGATGAAGGTCAGGAACGATACAAGAGCGGACAGGAGCGATGACACCGCAACTCCCGACAGGATCAGGGTCTCGGTCTTCACACCGCCTCCCGAACGGGACATCGCGTAGACGAGGACCATGGTACCGAAACAGGTGATGAACGCCAGGACCGGAGTCACGATCAACGACGGTATGAACGATATGGTGAACAGCATCCCGATGGCCGCTCCAAGGGACGCACCCGATGACAATCCCAGTATGTACGGGGATGCCAGAGGGTTCCTGAACACGGCCTGCATGGCGGCTCCTGTGACAGCCAATCCGGCACCGACGAAGATACCGACGGCGACACGCGGGGCGTTGTTCTCACGGACGATGATGTTTGATGACCACGTACCGTTACCGGTGAGCGCATCCCAGACCTCGGAGAATGAATAGCTGAGATCGGCGGACACCCATGAGAGGTCCATGAAGACACAGAAGAGGGTCAGAGCGATCAGCAGGACCAAAGTCACCGCTATCTTGACCTTCTTCGATATCGCCATGGGAACTCGCCATACGTTGGAATGTAAAAATGATTCCCCCGTCGATCTGACGGGGGATGGGGTTTCAGGCACTCTTCCTCATGAAGACCACGGCGACGACGGCGATTATGGCCACGACCACGATGACCGCGCCGATGTAGAGCATGGTGTCGGACTCCTCCACGGGAACCGAGGGCACATCATCCTCGAACAGGTCGGGGTACATGGCGCAGGCCATTGTCCACACACCGTTCAAACTCTGGATGCAGTAGTTGTTCCAGATCGCCTTGAGGGGAACGAGCTGGGTGTCTCCGACCTGCTTCCTGAGTTCGTCCATGCGGCTGGTGTCCTTCGCAACGGTGTTGTCCACGAAGATGATGACGCCGGGGTTGTCCTCCACGAGCTTTGTGAGATTGGTCTCATAGGTCGTACCGGACTTGGAGGGGTCGATGGTGACGACGTTTCCTCCTGCAGCGAGGATCATGGATGTTGCCAGGGAACCGGTGTTACCGACCTTGAAAGCACTTCCCGAATAGGTCACGTAGAACGCCTTCTTCTTCTCGGTCTCGGCGACAGAGTCCAGCTTCTCATCGATCTTCTCCTGGACGTAGGACATCTGCTCCACCTCGGATGCAACCTTTCCGGTGCAGACCTTGGAGATGGTCTCCGCGAATCCGATGACCTCGGAGTAGTCCTTGATGTCATACCACTGCATGACGTTCTTGAATCCCTTCTCCTTCAGGTATTGGACGGTGTCTCCTCCGTACGAGGGTGAGACGATGATGAAGACGACGTCCTTCTCCATATCGAATACACCCGTCTTCGGGTCCGCGGCATTGATCATGTCGTTCTGGAGCTGGGCCTTGCCGCTGCTGTAGATGTTACCGCCGGCGGCGATCTTCCCATCGTCGATGAGTGTTCTGAGGGGGTCGAAGAATGTGTCGGAGTCTGTCTTGGAATAGCTGTCGCAGACCACGATCTTATCGATCTGACCGATGTCCATGACTGTGGCGGTGATACCCTTACCGATGGTCATGACGTGCTCGACAGGTCCATCGAACGTGAACTCGTTGCCGAGACCGTCCTTCACCTCGATGACGGGTGATGCGGCATCGGAACCGTCAGAGGGGACGACGAATAAGGCAGAGACCGCCAAGAGGACGGCCACGGCCATGATTGGCTTGTAATTCATGACCACGTAGAATCCATGTGCCTATATAATGTTATGTCATTTTTTAAAATTCGTGTTACCATTAAAATCAGAGACGGTGATAGGGAAATCTTCTTTAACAACCCGATTATAACAACGGACCATGCGTTGGATGCTCCGCAGCAAGATACACAGGGCCACCGTCACCGAGACCCGCCTCGACTACGAGGGAAGCATCACCATCGATCAGGACCTGGTCGACGGATGCGGCATGTGGGTCGGCGAGAAGGTGACCATAGCGGACGTGGACAACGGCAACCGTTTCGAGACCTACATCCTCCCCGGCAAACGCGGATCCGGCATCATCGCCATAAACGGAGCTGCAGCACATCTATGCAAAGAGGGCGACAAGGTCATCATCATGGGCTACGAGCTCACCGACGAGCCCATCCAGGCCAAGGTCCTCCTGGTGGATTCCGACAACAGGGTGGCCAGGGAGCTGGTCTACTGAAGTACACGGTCTACTCCGACGGGGGGTCCAGGGGAAATCCCGGGAAATCCGCCTATGCGATAGTCGTCACCTGCGACGGGAAGATCGTTCACAAGCATGCGGAGTTCCTGGGGGTGCACACCAACAACTACGCGGAGTACCGCGGACTCATCGCCGGGATCACCAAGGTCATCGAACTCGGAGGAACCGAAGCGGAGTTCGTGATGGATTCACAGCTCGTCATCAGACAGATGAACGGCCAGTACAAGGTCAGATCCCCGGACATGAAGGTCCTCCACGACGATGCGGTCACCCTCGCCGCACTCATCCCGAAGGTCACCTACCGCAACGTCAGGAGGTCCGAGGAGATGATCCCGATGGCCGATGCCCTCCTGAACGAGGAGATGGACAGACACTGATCATTAACGTAACGTCAACATTGTTCCGTCATACACTACTTTTATCTACCGTCGTGAAAACCACCCCGCATGGACAACACTCCAGCGATAGAGGTGACCGGACTCACCAAGAGGTACGGCAACTTCGTCGCGATCTCGGACATCAACCTCACCGTCCGCAAGGGAGAGTTCATGGGACTCCTGGGACCCAACGGGGCAGGTAAATCCACCACCCTGAAGGCGATCACCGGTCTCCTGACACCCACCTCCGGAACCGTGAGGATCGATGGCATCGACATCTCCGACCACCGCAGGGCGATGGAACACGTGGGATGCGTCATCGAGACGCCCGAACCGTACCCCAACTTCACCCCTGCCGAGATCATGGATTACATCGGCAGACTCTACGGGATGGACTCCCGCGAGATAGCCATCAGGGCGAGGGATGCCCTTGAGAGCGTGAGGATGTGGGAATGGCGCGACAAGAAGATCGGCGGATTCTCAAAAGGTATGAGGCAGCGTGTCATCCTGGCACAGGCCCTACTGCCGAACCCCGACACCATCATCTTGGACGAACCCACCTCGGGATTGGACCCGAGGGGTATGATCGAGATCAGGCAGACCCTTGCCGAGCTGAAGAGCAGGGACAGGAGCCTCCTGATCAGCACGCATATCCTGAAGGAGGTCTCGGAGATCTGCGGTTCGGTCACCATGATACGTGACGGTCATGTGATCGCATCCGGAGACGTCTCCAATCTGGTGCACGGCATCGGCGGGGAGAGCGAGACCATCCTGGAGATACGCACCCTGAAACCGTTCACCAGACAGTTGGAGACAGACCTCGGCGGATGCGCCGGAGTCCAGGGTGTGGAGAGGATGGGAGACCATTCGGTGAAGGTCATGTTCTCCGGAACCGTGGACCAGCAGGCCGAGGTGACGAACATGGTGTTCGCAAGCGGTCTGGGGATCCTGGCGGTGAACGAGAAGGGAGCCGATCTGGAATCACTGTACATGGAACTGACGAAAGGGGATGAGATACAATGAGCCGCGGAACCATCGATTTCGACGATGAGCCGAGACAGACCACCTCCTCCCCATCGGGATCCATAGACCTCGGAAATGAAACACCTATGGAGGAACCCGTCAAGAAGAGGGGGTTCAAGGCATCGTTCATCGGTTCAGATGAAGAGGAGGACAGGAAGGGTACCTGGAAGGGAACCGACTACAACGCCTCCAACGAGGAGGCCCACAGGAACGTCAGATACAGCGTCCCATCCTGGCTCAAGCAGACCATGGTCATGTTCATGGTCCAGATGAAGCTGTTCTCCAAGGCGAAATGGACCTATGTGGCCCTGTTCACAGCACTCCTGATCCCTGTCCTGGTCATTGGAGCGGGGGACACCATCAGCAGCATGCTGTACATGTTCGGTTTCTCCACCGAATACTCCAACACCTACATCGCGGGACTGCTTGCATTCCTGCCGCTGTTCATCGGTCTTTACACCTCGGTCCTGTGCGGATCCCAGATTCCCAACGAGTTCAAGGACAGGACAGCGTACCTCAACGTGTCGCTCCCTATATCCAGGAGCTCCTTCTATGTGGGGAAATACCTGGCTGGACTGGTCCTGTGCCTCGGGATCTTCATGTTCGCATACGGATCGGCTGTCGCAACGGCCATGATGGATTACGATGCCATCTTCAGCGACCTCCTCGGAGAATCGCTGCTGCTTACGATCATCGCCGTGTTCGCATACAGCGCCACCGCATTCTGTGTCGGATCCTTCATGAAGAGGGGATCCACCCTGGTGCCTTTCATCCTGATGTCCGTGGTCATTCCCGTAGTCGTATTGCTGATCGGAAACTACACCGACAACTGGACCCTCGGATACCTCCCGTCATTCCTGGGCGAGGCCGCACTCGGACTCCTCGGAGCAACCATGACCGGTTCGGTCGGTATGCCTGTGCTCGGCGCGATCGACCTTACGAAGATCCTCCCCATGGCCGTCATCGGCATCGCCTGGGGATTCCTGTTCCTGGTGATAGGGATGATACAGACCAAGAGAAGGGAGATGTGAACATGGACAGGAAGATCATCGCTATCATCGCAGTGTTTGCAATCGGTCTGATGGCGTTCGCCACATCATTGGAGGATTCCGATGCGGAACCCACGACCACAACTATGAGCAACAAGTACGTCTTCCATGCGACCATCGAATGGAAAGATGGGTACACCCCCTACAACACAGGGATGACCTTCTACTTCAACGAGG
>JBJEIK010000236.1:0-7075 GCA_051876975.1 Candidatus Methanomethylophilaceae archaeon | reverse complement strand
GGGGAGACGGCCCGTACTCCGCTCCCCCTGGAGACAAATCACATCTTTGCGAGCATCTCGTCGACGCTACCGTTCTCGAAGTCGAACTCGTCCTCGACGGCCTTGTCGCATATGTTGAGCATGCGGGCCAGGAAGTCGCCCTTCTTGGAGAGGCGGTAGTTCATGGAGATCCTTCCGTCCCTGTTGACGCACTCCTCCAGGAGTCCGGCGGCGACCATCTCATCGAGTTTCTGGGCGATGGTTCCCCAGTTCTTGATGTAGTCGTGGACGTCCGTGGACCTGATGACCTCGCGGTCCTTGGCGCACATGAGGATCGTATACAGATGTCTCTGGGAGATAACACTGTCAGGATAGTATTCCATACTCGAGTGAATGTAATCACACAGATATAAATGACGTCGTGGAAGGTGTATTTCAGATGGTTTGGGAGGTGTTCGGAAGACTCCGAAAACCGACAATAATTGTCGGAATCGGTGATTCCCGGGAGATATTCCATGACGTAGGGGGATGCCTCGGTCCATCCGTCATGCCCGGAAGGACGCGGATCCCCGTGACCACCATCCCGTCATGTCCATGATATCACCGTCTCCCGGGCAGAGAATATAAATGGGGTATCGTGATGCGAGCCGCATGATACAGTGTCCCCGCGGTACCAGGGATTTCCTCCCCGATGAGATGGAGAAACGCAGGTTCTATGAGAACAAGCTCAGGCATACCGCCGGCACCTTCGGATTCAGGGAGATCGAGACCCCCATCTTCGAGGATGCGGAGCTTTTCATCCTCCGCTCCGGACCGAACGTCCTCAAGGAGCTCTATGCGTTCAAGGACAAGGGTGACAGGGAGATCGCCCTCCGTCCCGAGATGACCGCACCCGCCATCAGGATGTTCGTCAACGGGATGAGCAACGACCCCAAGCCCATCAAGATATTCTACTTCGGCCAGTGCTTCAGATACGAGAGGCCCCAGAGCGGAAGGTACAGGGAGTTCTTCCAGTTCGGTGCCGAGCTCATCGGCAGCGCCACACCCGAGACGGATGCCGAGGTCATCTCCATGGCCGCAGCCATGATCAGGAACCTCGGTCTGAAGGAGTACAAGATCAGGATCGGACACATCGGTGTCCTCAGACAGAAGATCGCAGATGCCGGTGTCCCCAAGGAGAGGGCCGCCGAGGTCCTTCAGAAGCTTGACAAGAAGCTCTACGATGAGGCCAGGCCCCTGCTGGAGGATATGAACGTCGATTCCGATGCCATCGACGACATCTTCTCACTTACCGAGACCGTCGGTGGGGTGGAGGTGCTCGACAAGGTTCCCGGAGAGGCCGGAGACTGGCTCAGGCAGGTCGTGGCATATCTCAATGCGATGGGTGTCGACGATGTGGAGATCGACCTCGGAGTCGTCCGCGGATTGGACTACTACACGGGAATGGTCTTCGAGGCGGAGGCCCCTTCACTTGGAGCCGAGAAGCAGATCTGCGGAGGCGGATCGTACACCCTGTCCGAGTTGTTCGGAGGGGAGAAGGTGTTCTCCACAGGATTCGCCATCGGATTCGACAGGATCCTCCTGGCCATGGAGAAGGAGGGACAGGTCTACGAGCCCAAGGGTATCGATGCCTACGTTCTGTCAGTCTCTGATGATGTCAGGATGAAGGCCGCCGAGATCGTCGCGGGACTCCGCGCACAGGGTATCTCCGCCGATGTGGACATCATGGGACGCAAGATGGCCAAGGCCCTCAAGTACGCCTCATCCATCAGGGCGAGGTATGCGGTCATCGTGGGTGCCAAGGAGCTCGCCGAGGGATCCGTCACACTCAGGGACATGACCACAGGCGAGCAGAGGCTCGTCCCCGTGGATTCGTTGGCATCCGCCATCAAACAGTGAAACCGGGACATCCGGACAATGCGACACATCCAAGTCCGAAGGAAATGGGAGTCCACTGTCCGGACCCGGTGAAACCCTGTTGCGATCATTACGCACAGGGTCTTTCATCAGTCGAAACGACATTCGAAGGTGCTCTTCCGGCATCCTGATTTTCAATCTCTTTTGAACGGATCCTTTGGAATTCGCCCATTCAGCCATCCTCATAGGTATGTTGTGTGTCCGTGGGATTCCAGGACCGTTTACGTTTATCACACGGATGCATAATGGGGCTGGGCTCCCATCATGCACCATGGTCGCAATAAGGTATTTTACAGAATATAAATTGTAAAACACGGGTCCATTTAGATAAACCAGGAGCCTCGTCGTATTTCTGCCAGGGCAAGAGGTGGCCTTGGTCATCTCTTTCCTGAGAACTTCGAAGGAGGTGAAAGGATGGAGAATAAACCGAAGGACCAGGGTCACAACTACCAACTGACGTCCCTGATCCTTCAAGCAATCCGCCTTGTGGTGGATCTGCTACGCTATCTTCAGGATAGGTAATAAAACTACCTGAAGGCGGTCAAACAGTTTACGACCATTCCGGTATGTTTCCCTCTCTGTACCATGGTTGGGGGATGGTCGGTCACCTCAAACATATTCTTCCGATATTGTGGATCGTACCCGATTATTCATCTACGCATAAGACACCTCGATCACGGATGTCGAAGGTTCCAACATTTCTACCCGATAAAACAGATTTTTATCCTTTATCCCATACCCTCGCCGATACACATGTCGATTCTTCTAGCGGACGGGGAGCAGGTCATCCGCAAGTACCGTTGCGTCAGTGCGGACTACGGCTCCTCCGACAGGACTCTCGACCCCGTCGTGTCCATCGGCAGGAAGCCCAACACGGACGGTGTCGTCGTGGTCACCAACAAGAGGGTGATCTACTACGCAGAGGGTAAAAACGCCAGCAAAGGCTCCAACTCCCCTCCGATCCATCTCCAGGAGGCGTTCGTGGATAAGGTCTGCTCGACCGAGTTCGTGAAGGCATCCTCCAAGACTGCGATGGCCGGCCCCATCGCACTGATGATCATCGGTCTGATCCCCCTCCTGATGGGGTTGATCGATGACATGAACATGATGTACATCATTCCCGGTATAGTGGTTCTCGCGGCCGGTGCCGTCTTCCTCGCACTCTCTTTCATCGGGAAGCACGACCTCGTCCTCATGAGGGTCAACACCGTCGCATCCGAGACAGGCATCCGTGTGGCCGGCATCAGCGAGGCCGAGGAGCGCTCCATGGCGTTCTACATGGTCCCCACCGCCGAGTTCAAGGTCATGGCATCCGAGATCGGTGCCCTGATCGTAGACCTCCAGACCAACGGCGACGAATGCATCGCCAAGTGGACATCCTCGGAGTGAAGGAGGGGTCTTCACGGATCTGAAACTGGCCGACGGCGAGGTCGTCGTCCGCAGGTACAGATGCGCGGTCCGTGGCAGGTGCGCCACCATCGGCGGTATCGTCATACCCAAACGCTCCTCCGGCGAGGAGGGGACCGTAACGGTCACCGACCGCAGGATAGTCTGCCATGCCGGGGAGGGGGACAGGATCTCCTATCATCAGGAGATGCGCCTGTCGGACATCACATCCCTTTCCGGACTGATATCCAAGTTCGGGAGGAGGTCCAGGATACCTCTGCTCATGGCGGTTGTGGGTATCCTGATCATGGCCGTCCCGTACATGTACGCCGTCGGCACCGATGTGGCCGACAAGTCCGGCGATTATGTGGACGGATACAACGACAGCATCCTGTTCTGGAACTACTATGCCTATCTCGGGGCTGTGACCTCGGGAACTATCGAGAACACCATCCCGCAGGGATATGAGATATCCATAGCAGATGACCCCTCGGAGAAGTATCTGGAGGGTTGGAACGACGCCATGAAGATCGGTGCCGAACGCGGTCAGGCGGATGTCACGGCCAAGAAACCCTTCTCCGAGCCTAAGGACCTCCTGCTCAACGATGCGGTGGTCCCCCTGGTGAAGGCTGGGGCCATCATCGGTGCCATACTGATCGTCCTCGGAACGTTCCTCTTCGTTGTGTCATACAGGACCCGCGACTGGGTCTCGATAAGGATCGGTGGAGCCGGTGATCCCGGGGTAATCGTGTCATCCGCGATGCCCTATGGGGACCAGCCCATGACCGAGTCCGAGAACACCCGCGAGATGATCACTGATCTCGGTGCAGTTATACTGACCATCAGAGCCGGCAACACGGCCGACCTTCTAACCAGCATGAGGGAGGTGGACTGAGATGGATAAGCGTATTGTGGCTGTCATCGCGGTTTTAGCATTGGCTTTGGCAGTTGTTCCGATGATCTCGATGGTTGATGCAGATGCTACCGGCACGTCTACTGGTACTGGATCCGGTTCATCTTCATCGACTACGACCTCTGAACCAGCTACCTATTCTGGAAGTTGCGGTACGAACCTTTCCTGGACTTTGGGGATTGCAGCTTCAACCTCGTCAATTAATGAATTGACCATCACACAATCGCCCTCAACAGCTACTTCTTACACACTTAATGCGATATCATCTTGGACCGTTACATCTGTGAAGGATAAGGATGGTAACGCAATCTCTGGAAACACGAAGACGGCTTCTCAGCTTCTCTCCACTCAGTTCGATCTCAAGGTGAGTGCTGATAAGCTCGCAAACGTCGGCAAGGTTTTCGCAGGATCGGCCGTTAAATCAGCAGATCTTGGAAAGAACACCACGGTGGTAGAGGGTGCATTCACATCCTGTCTGAAGCTGACATCTGTCACATTGTCGTCTTCAGCAACGACAATCGGCATTACTGCGTTCAAGGGATGTGTGGCTTTGACATCGATCAGCGGAATGACCGGTCTAAAGACCATAGAGAAGTCCGCATTCGAGGGATGTACTGCATTGACCTCGTTTTCATCTCCTTCCACATTGGAGACCATCGGTGAATCTGCATTCAGTGGCTGTACCAAACTGGCCACGTTCACATCCGGAGCTGCTACCACTGCGGTAGGTAACACCGCGTTCAAGGGATGCGTCGCCCTCACCGGTTTCACATCAGCAGCAGGTCTGAAGACCATCGGCATCTCTGCATTCGAGGGTTGCGAGAAGCTCGCCACCGTCGATCTGTCGAAGTCCACCGTCTTCGAATCCATCGGCGCGTCCTCATTCAAGGGATGCAAGGCCCTTGCGACACTCAATATGGCGGACACCACGAAGACCATCGGAGCATCGGCATTCGATGGATGTGTTGCGCTCAAATCCATCACTCTGAAGAACGTGACCAAGGTCGATGCCTCCGCATTCAACGGATGCACCGCTCTGGAGACGGCCAATCTCGGGAAGGTGACGGATTTTGAACAATCCGCATTCAAGGGTTGCATCAAGCTCACGACCCTGACCGTCGACACGGCCAACACCAAGTTCGTCTCGGACAAGAACGTGATCTACGTCAAATCAGGGAACAACATGACCGAACTGTACATGGCGGCCAACACCTTGTCGGACGTAGTCGAGGAATTGTCCCCTACGATCACCAAGATCCATCTCGACTACTCCAACCGCGTCTACATCCTCGATGCAGGCAAGTACAACGTCACCGCCACATCCCACGACGGTGCCACATCCACTGTGTTCCTCTACTACATGCAGGGTGTCAAGGACTTGTCCAGCATAGGTGTGTCCTCAGGAACTTTCACCATGAAATACACCCTGTACTCCGGATGGAATCCTGACAATATGACCATCGGAGGTGTCTCGGTCAAACCCGTGAAGGACAACGACGGCTACACAGCATCCTACAAGTACACCGCTGGAAAGTTCTATGAGGTCCTTCCGGTCGGTGTCAAGAACCTCACCTTGGAGGATCTTCAGAAGGCAGACAAGGTCGAGGGATGGATCATAAAGACCGATCCCAAGGTGGATGTGGTCGGAGGTGTCATCACGAACATCACCAGTTTCACCTGCGTCATCCTCGGATACGAGGGAACCTCCACATCTCCCACTTTGAAGAATGTCTACGTCGTGGAGGGATTGGACTGCACAGTCACCAACGTCACCGGTGAGAAGGGATGGAAGGACATGAAGTCCCTGAGCATCGAAGGTGATGTGCCCGTCGCATCCGGAGCGTTCACCAACGTCCAGACCTTGGAGTCCCTGACCATCAAGGGCATGACGAAGGTCTCCGACAGCATGTTCAGATACTGCACCAAGTTGAAGACCGTCACCATGGACGGATGCAAGACCGTCGGGGCATATGCGTTCGAGGGATGCACATCCATGAGGAGTGTGGACCTTGGAACCGTGGAGTCCCTCGATCCCGCCGCGTTCTCAATGTGTCTCGAGATATCCGCAGTCAAGGTGGATTCCAAGTCCGTTCTGAAGTCCGACGATCTGTTCATCGTCCGTTGCGACAACGCGGATGTGTATTTCAAGAAGTCAGGCAATCTGCTGGAGATCCATGGTGCTGACGGATTCTCATCTTTCTCCGAGGTCATTCACACCACCGGAGCTGAACCCAAGGTATGTACGATCTACAAAGGTGGAATAGGAGTACTTGATGTGTCCGGATTGGATTCGATTGAGCTTAAAGGCACTTCTGGAGCCAACAGTGCAAAGTATCTCGTTGTCTTCGATGCTATGGGCGGATCGGAAACCAAGATCTATGAGAAGTCATACAACGATTCCCTTTCCGATATTCCAGATCCTGTCAGGGACGGGTACACCTTCATGGGCTGGTATTCCTATCCGACGTTCGATCCCACAGGGGATAACCCTCCGATCGAGGTTGAGAAGCAGAAGGTCACCGAGACCGCGATCTACTACGCACATTGGGCGGGTGCCGAGTCCTCTCAGGACCTGCACATCTACGTGATAATCGGTGCGGTCGTCGCAATTGTGGCGTCCGTGGCGATGCTCGCATACCACAGACTCAGATGAAAACGATGAGGGGGAGACCCCTCAGATCTCGAGGCGCCTCTCATCCCTCTCCTGTTCGGGTTCGGGATGGGAGGTGTCCTCACCGGATGCCCTTTGGGATTCGAGGCGTGCTGCCTCCTCCTTCCTCTTCTTCCTGTTGTTGGGACCGAAGACGACCTCCACCGCGCTCTTCTGGGGAGGTCTCTCTATCGTCCTACCTTCCGCGATCGCCCTCTGTTCCTCCTCCT
>JBJEIK010000235.1:0-7219 GCA_051876975.1 Candidatus Methanomethylophilaceae archaeon | reverse complement strand
GGGATAAGCATTCCTTTGCAATGTTCTTCATCATCATCACCATTGCTGACGACAGAGTATGGAACGACCCCATCTGTTAAGGTCTGTGAATGTTCTGGCTCTGTTGGATGAATTGTCCGCAGGTCACATCCAATGGTATGGAGGATGCATCCGACCAAGCAATATATAGATTGAAACGGATGTGAGGGAGGATTACGATGAAGGGTCGCATTCTTCCGAGGAAGGAGCTTTCCGACCTGCCCAAAACGGTTCATGGAGGGCAGGCATGGAAGCTTCAAGGGATTGAGGACTACAGTCACAACCTGAACCCTTTCGGTCCTCCGGAGGATATCGATGAGATCATCATGTCCGCAGTGGCCGATCTGGGCCATTATCCCGACGATTCATGTGCGGAACTGAAGGACACATTGTCCAAGACATTCAATATAGACGCCGATTGCATCACCATCGGTGCCGGTTCCTCGGACATCATCCGCAACGTCCCCAACACGTTCTTCCACCCGGGGGACAAGGTGGTCCTGAACAGACCTTCATTCGCGGAGTATGCGCAGCAGTGCAGGATCGTGGGCGCGGAGATCGTATGGAACGACCTTCTGCCCGAGGATGACTTCCGTATAGATCTGGACAGGCTCATGTACAATGTCGGGGACGATGCGAAGGCCCTGTACATCTGCAATCCCAACAATCCCACTGGGAGGGTGGAGCCCAGGGACAAGATCATCAGCATCGTGCGTGAATGTGAGGAGAGGGGAATACTCGTGTTCCTGGACGAGACCCTCCTTGAGCTGGTTCCCGGATATGTGGACATCACCCTTTCGGGAATGGTCGACAGGTTCAGCAACCTGATCATCGCCTCCTCCCTCACCAAGTCATTCGCCATACCCGGCATCAGGATCGGCTTCGGATTCTCCAATCCCGATATCATTTCGGAGATGGAGAAGGTCCGTATGACCTGGAATGTCGGGCAGATCGAGCAGACCGTGGCAAACGTTCTTGTCAGGGACCGTCTCGATTACGTCGACCATGCGGCCGCCGTGATGGCCGAGGAATCCGAGGTCATGAATTCCGCTCTGAGGGAGGTCGGATTCCCGGTCGGGAACGTTTCCGACTCGTTCTTCTATTTCAATTCACTCGAACCTCTCGGTATGGAGTGTGCCGAGTTCAAGAAGAAGATGCTCAACAGAGGCATCATGGTCAGGGATTGTTCGTCATTCGGTGACGAGTTCAAGGGTTATGTCAGGTACAGTGTAAAGGACAGGGAGCGCAATTGCCGCTTCATAGCCGCCGTGGACTCGGTAATAAACGGGTGATCGACCATGCAGATCTGGGTCGATGCGGTTCTGATAGTGGTACTTGCACTGCTCATCGACCGTTTCATCGGAGAGGTCCCCAATTCCATCCATCCTCTCAGGTGGATGGGCAATCTTCTTGGTGCGATAGACCGCAGGATCAAAAACAGGGGGACTAGGATGACATCCGTCCTCGGATTCCTTTCGTATCTGCTGGTCTTCATACTGTTCTCGGGTATCGGTCTGCTGATCACCACCGTCTGTCGCTACTACGTGTCCGACATGGTCTCCCCAGAGGTGGGAGAGGTACTGTGGATCGTCGCATCCGCGTTCATATTCAAGATATCATTCGCGATCTTCTCCTTCAGGAAGCACTGCGATCCGATCAGGAAGTATCTGGATGAGGGACGTGTGGAGGATGCCGCAGCCAAAGTGCAGATGATCGTCAGCCGTAACACGAAGGGGATGGATGCGGAACACATAGCATCGTCATGCTGTGAGACCGTGTCCGAGAATCTTGTCGATTCGGTCTATTCACCCGTCTTCTACTTCGGACTGTTCGGGATCCCCGGTGCGGTCATGTTCAGGTGCGCCAACCTGATGGATGCCATGTGGGGATACCTCAACGAGAAGTACGGCAGGTTGGGTTTCTTCCCCGCGAAGTTCGATGATGTTCTCGGTTTCATCACATCCAGGGTATCACCGTATTTCATCGCCCTGGCAGGGATGATCATGCACATGGATTGGAGGGCATCCGTTCCAGCGGCCAAGGCCGAGCACACCAAGACCCCCAGTCCCAACAGCGGTTGGTCGATGACCGCGGTGGCAGCTGTTCTGGGGATAAGCATGGAGAAGAGGGGCGTATATGTGATGGGTACCGGTCCGATGCCGACCACCGATGATGTGAGGAGATGCTGCCGTCTAGTGGAGTTGTCATCGGTCCTGTTCCTGCTCACCGTAGGTCTGATCGCATACGTCCTTCTGGGGGTTCATATCCAGTGTTTCGCAGAAGGTCTGACTTTCGACATCCTGGAATGGATCGGGGGACTCCTCTGATGATCGGTTCGATTGAGATCGTCGTACATGACGGGTTACCTGTGGGGATCGTGAGGTTCGATTCCCCCATGGAGGTTCTGAGCTCCGCCGTCCTGAACGGTGGGGAGACGACCGCTTCGGCGTTCTTCATAATGCAGGTGCCCAAGGACTACCATCATGATGATCCGGTCATGCACGCATCATCCGTCAGGGATGCATTGGGACTTCCGCCGGATTCCGTGGGGATGATGACCGCCGCAGAGGTGGACCATGTGTTCAATTCGAAAGGTTCCGAATACGGTGGTGTGTGCATGCATGCCATCGCAACCGCAGGTCTGAGCAACCATGTCGTCGCGGGCGAGGTTCTGGAGAACTGGCAGGAGCGTCACAAACTGTCCTTGAAAAGGGCTGCCAAGATGCTCGCAGGGACGATCAACATAGCCGTGGTGTCATCCGTTCCATTGACGATGGAGGGAAAGGTCAATCTGATGATCCCCCTCGTCGAGGCCAAGTCCGCCGCCCTTGCCGATGCCGGCTACAGGGAGACAGGCACAACATCGGATTCGATGGCAGTGTTCTCTCCTATCGGGGAGGACCGTGTCACATACACCGGGACGGGATCGGGTCCCGGCATAGCTGCCGCCAGGGCCGTCAGGTCAGCAGTCGGTTATGCTCTCCGTGTACGCGGGGAACATCCGGTCGTAGAGGATCCGTACAGGGTCCTGGATGGATTGGGGTACATGGACCGTCTCAGGTCCGCCGCCGCCAGGGCAGACATCGCGGATCCGGATGAGGCGATCATGAGGGTGCTTTCGAGGGATGACGTATCTTCGTCCCTGGACGTCCTCATGCATATGTCTGCCCGCGTGGACTCCATGTCCGCGGACGGTGACCGTCGTGCCAGGAATGTTATGGATACGTTCACCAGGGGCCTCTTCGGCATCGGGTTGCCGGAGGAGGGAGGTCTCATTGATGCCTACGTTGAGGTTCTGGCATCGTTGATAAGGAGGAATGAGAATTGACCGAAGAGAATACCGAGGGTACCAGCACCCTGTCCGCGTTGCGTGGCATGGTGTCGTTCTTCACCCTCTGGCATCTGGACATCACACAGAGGGACATGGATTCCATGGAACGGAGGTTCCATGCCGTCCCCATCGTCGGTGTGCTGTTCGGTGTGCTGATCCTTGTGGAGCTTGTCCTGCTCTCAGAGATGCTGAGGTGTCTGGAAATCGGCTCCGGGATGTTGAATGCGATCACCATAATGCTCACCGTCTACGTGGGCAGCAAGTTCATCCATTTCGATGGTCTGACGGATTTCGGTGACGGTATGATCGTCTCCGGTCAGAGGGAGGACCATGTCCGTGCCCTTAAGGACACATTGGTGGGTGCAGGCGGCATCGGGGTCGCGTTGATCGTCACACTCACGTCGTTCTCCATCTATTCGATGGCAGGTCTGATATGTCTGTTCCTGGCAGCTCCGCTCACGGAGATCCTCGTGAAGAACGGAATGGTCTTCGCCGCCGCTTTCGGAGAGCCCGGTAACGGTATGGCGGGCAGACAGGTTGCGATGACCACCAGGGATTCGGCCATGAGGTCCATCATGGTAAGTGCCGTCTGCGGTGGTATCATGATCGTTATCGGTTCCCTCCTCTGCGATCTGGTATGGAACATCGATCTCAGACAGATGATGACCGCAGGGTTGTTCATGCTCCTCGTGGGCCTTGTCGTGTCCTCAGTCGCCGGATACGTGATGGCGAGGGTCGCCAACAGGAACTTCGGTATGGTCAACGGGGACATCCTGGGTGCCACCAATGAGATCTCCAGACCGGCTGTGATGTTCTTCATGATCATCATGTTCTCCATCTACTCGGTGGTGTTCTGATGCAGGCATTGGTGAATGCAGGTGGCAAGGGGACCCGCATGGGGAAGTGCGGTGTGGAGAAGCCGATGCACCTGGTCGGTGACAAGCACACGGTGGAGAGGGTGATCGATGCCCTCTCGGGTTCATCGCACATCGACCGTGTCCTGGTATCTGTGAGCGACAACACACTGGAGACCGAGAAGTATCTGAACAGCATCGGTGTGGAGACCATCCGCACATCCGGGGAGAGCTTCATGGATGATATCCACGAGGCATTCAGGAACATGGAGGGAGATTACATCCTGACCTGTCCCTCGGACCTTCCTCTTCTGACCACCGAGGTCGTGGATACCTTCATAGAGTACTTCGTACCCGGCACCATGCAGTCGGCGATCGCCGTCGTGGATGAGGAGACGGTCAGGAGGGTCGGCATCACCCCATCCTACACAAGGGAATCGGGTGGCAGGAACTGGGTGCTGTCGGGATTGTGCATAATGAACCGCGAGGGTACCCTCAGAGGCGATTATCTCGAGGAGTACCTGTTCGAGACCAATTGGGCCGAACTCGCTGTGAACATGAACACCCCTAAGGAATTGGACCTCGCCAGGTCGTATTTCAGGGAGTGAGTCCCAATCAAACTTCTTTTTTTTCTCCAGAACGATTGTGAAAGGTTTGGAAAGTGGTTTTGGGACGGGTCTCACTCGAAGCCCATGATGCCCCTGTATATCTCGTGGACCTTGTCCTCGAGGTCTTGGCAGGTTATCCTTCCGGAGGATTCTATGATCGATCCCACGGATGCACCTCCGCATCCGACACCCTCCTTGATGAATCCCCACTCATAGGCCTGGAGTCCCTCGTACGGGCTGTCGCTGTAGTCCACGTTCACATAGATGATCGGGATGTCCGGCGAGATGGAGTCCATGATCTTCTTCATGTTGGAGTTGGGGTCTCCCATGAGCCATCTGGTGGTTCCCTGGAAGAAGTTGCCGACGATCTCGGGATGCATCTTCACGGCACCTGCCATGACGGCGGCGAGCTGTGTTCCTCCTCCGACTATCACAGGGACAGATTTGGCAGCACCGCAGAGTATACCGATGTTGGCGGGCATCATCGGATCCCCGACGCATTCGATCGCCTTCAACGGGTCATCCGCCAGATCGCCCGGTTCTATGCCTGCGGCCTCAAGGGCCTCCGCAACGATCCTGCTCTTCAGTTCCTTCGGATTGTTGGGCGAGCTGCTGCTGACGAGGTTCTCCTTCAGGACGCCCATGGCCATCATGACCGCCAGTGCGGTGGTCGTGCCTCCGGCGCAGCTCTCGCTGATGATCACGAAGTCGTATGCCCTCGCAAGCATCTCACCGAGCATGTATCCCTTCTCGTAAATCTCCTTAACATTCTCGACGGAATGTCCGGTGATGATCTTCTCCCCGCATTTACCTCCCATATCGAAGTACGGGACGTATGGGATGATCTCACATCCTCCGTTGACTATGTAGTACGGCATGTCGGACAGGGAGAGCGCCGCCTTGGTGAGGGTGGCGGGTGTGGGGATCCCTCCGGGGTTGATCGGTATGCCCTTCATGCAGGTGGTCTTACCGCTGACCAGCAGTTCCGCATCGGCTGCGGGTGTGAACATCGTCAGTTCGGGCGTGTCCCCGGCCTCGGATACTCCGGGTATGGTCGATGTGCGGGTGTTGGCCACGGTGCATGTGAACACGCCCCTCTTGCCCCATATCTTGGACACGATGTCCTTTGCGATCTCCTCGTTTCCGTAAACGCTAAGCGACGGCGGCAGTTCGAATCCTTCCATATCTTCACCATTTGTTCTCTAAGAGGGCAGTCAGTACCCTGTCCAGGGGTACGAGCTGGTCGCGCTCGAATCCCGCGTCTATGCTGGTCCACATGGGGACATCCATCAGGATGTGCTCCCCCGTAACGCACGATGTGCCGTGGTCCACAAAGTAGATTATGTTCTCCACATCGGAGAAGTACTCCTCCATCATCTCGTCGGTGTGTTCGAGCACCCATCTCTTCTTGAAGGGGTCCTTCTGATGGCTGTACTCGTCAACCTCGTCCACATGGAGGAAGACATCGCCGTGGTCGAGGGCCTCCCTGGCAAGGGGGAACCTCTCGTCCAGGTCGTCTATGAGCTTGATGTCGAATCCCAGGGATGAGCAGATACCGAGGGATGTTGGGCTGTCCGAGATGGCTGTCAGCCTGTTTATTCCCGGAACCGGATCGTACTGGTGTCCGAACTTCCCGCATCCCCACGGATAGTCCGTGATGCCGCCCATGTCCTTCATGACGGATGTCACCATCTCTCCGAGCACGCCGGGCACCTCGACATACGGTGCATCCACGGGCGGTGCCGGAAGGTCCGGGACATCGTCGCATTCCATGGTCAGGACCGCCCTGCCTCCGATGAAGAACTCTATCTGGGGATCGTATGGGTCCAGGACCCCCATGTTCCCCTTCACCGTGGAGATAAGCTTGTCACAGTAATCCGCTGAATGGTAGGACCAGTGGATCATGCCGTCGCTGATCTCCGCGGGGCTGAGCCTGTATGCGGTCCTCTTGTCATCCTTTATGGACATGCCCAGTCCCATGGCCTCCAATGCGGCTCTGGGGATCTCCGGAGGGTGTCCGGTGAAGAACTCGTTGAGGAACAGATGGGTGTATCCGCGTCCGGTGGTGCGTATCCTGTTGGGCGCCTTCCTTTCCAGGAACGGCATCTCCGCCACTTCCAACGGCTTCCTGCCGTCCATCTGCGGATTCGGGTGGTCTTCGGCCCCATCCAGGAGCACGAAAAGGGTGTTGTTCATCATATCCTCCTCAAAGCTATCGCGGCCTGTCCGACCGAGACTCCGGCGTCCCCGTTCGGGACGTCCCTATGGATGATTGGATTATGGTCGGATGATATAACCATATCCCTGAACATGCTGGCTATGCACGAGTTGTACGATACCCCTCCCGTAAGACCTATATACTTGGTTCCGACGGAATCGGCTTTCGAGATGGCTGTATCTACCAACTT
>JBJEIK010000234.1:0-7224 GCA_051876975.1 Candidatus Methanomethylophilaceae archaeon | reverse complement strand
AAGGATGTTCTCAGATGGATCCCTCCTTGGAGATCGTCAGATAGTCCCTGTAGTCATCACCGATGAACTTCGGGACCTGGATCCCATCATCGAATGCGCTTCCCTGGAGGATCCTGGCGAATAGCTCCGTTATCTGTGCCACACGGGGGCCCGGACGTGATACGAGATCCGCGGCGTCATCCGTCAGCAGGAATATGTTTCCGTTCTTGAACGCGGATGTACCGCGCCATTCGGAGGACATCGACCCCAGCATGGAATCGTAATCCTCCTGTGTGGCCGAGTAATCGCTCGACACCGTGATGATGTACTCGGGATCGTTCTTCAGGATGGTCTCGGCATTCACCTGGACCCATCCGCTCTCGTCCGAGTAGATGTTTGTTACCATGATTCCGGACATCACATCAGATATGTAGGTGTCCGAACCCGACACCCAAGGAGATTTCATGGCCGAAAGGGCGACCATCACCCTCTTGTTCCAGACACCCTCTCCACCTGCGACCTCCTCCTGGACCTGGGACATCTGGTCCTGCAGATCTGATATCAGAAGATTGGTCTCGGCCTGTGTTCCGAGGACCACCCCTGCCATGAAAAGGTTGTCGATGACCGTGGACACATCCTCTCCGCCAGACATCACGATGACGTCCACATTATGCGAACGGAGCTTAGATGCAAGTTGGATATGGGAGTTCTGGGAACCTATGCAGACGACCAGGTCCGGATCTTCCTTGAGGATGCTCTCGTAACTCGGATTGGTGAATCCACCGACCTCGGCAATGGTCCCCGATGCACGGCGCTCCTCGATGACGGTCGGATAGTTGCTGTAGATGTCGGTTCCGATGATGAGATCGGTACCGCCTGCGGCACATACCGTCTCGGTGCAAGACGGTGCTATCGTTATGACCCTCTTGGGCAGAGACATCCCGTATATCGGATGTCCCGTGACATCCACCGCGGGTGAGGGAACTGAACCTTCGGAACAATATCCCCAACAGGATATGGTAATCTGGCCCATCGTCACAGATGAGATGTCATCCACCCGGTTCCATTGCGTGTCTCCGAAATTGACCTCGAAGAACGTCCATCTGCCATCGTCTCCGTTCTCGACGGATGCTATCCTCTCGACGACACCGTCGGAGACCCCGAGTTCGAAACCCAGGGATGAACATGCACTCTCCAACGCGGATATGGGATCGGTGAACCTATCGAAATCGATAGGGGTGTAGACGGTATCGCCATCACCGAAATCGATGACGATACCGGAAGGGGTTTCCGTGGTCTCGGAAGAGACGGCAAGGATGGTCAGAGCCAGCCCGGCCACCAATATGGCCGCGGACAGGATGACCTTGAACCTTGCAGCCCCCATTCAGATTCCTTCCTCAGTAGACAGAGTACTCGTACGAGACGAGGCACTCCTTGTAGTCGGAGGACTGGATCGTGCTCATGTATCCATCTCCATATCCCCACTCCCCGGAGTTCCTGTAGTACTGTGCCCAGTAGTTGTAGAACGTCTTTCCATCCTCTGTGGTTCCGCTGTTCATCTCGATACCGAACACGGAATCGATACCGTAATCTCCCTGGGCGCCGGTACTGGGCTTGAAGGGGATGTTGTAGTCTGAAGTGGCATCCTTGAACGCGTCAAGCATGGTTGTGCCCTGACCGTTGATGTAGAACTCCATTCCGCTGGATGAGCTGATGGTGAACTTCACACCGGATGTGGATCCGTCCCAGATCTTTGCATCGGAAGGCTTGGCAAGAGGTGCGTTGGTACCGTCGCCATAGACTATGGCGAGATAGTTGTTGGTCTCGGTCGCACCATAGCTGTTCATGTATGATTGCGCCTGCTCCCATGCGGATCCGGTCCACATATACTGGGTCCACCAGAACCAATTACCTGAATCATCCGTTGTCATGGTGAGTCCATACAGTGATGTGATGCCGTTTGCAGCACCGGTTTCCTTGTCGGTACTGGGAACGAATGCAGCCGCATCCTTGTAAGCGGACTGACCGATTGCGTCCTGGAAAGCCTCTATGGCCGTGTCTCCCTCGCCCTCGATCCAGAAATATAATCCCTTGTTGTCCTGTATCAGGAAGCTGATACTGTTGTCGGTATCATCTCCGCCATCGTCCTTGTTCATCATCACGAACGCGGCCGCGATAACGACCACTGCGACAACGACAACGGCGATGATGCCGGTCATCTTCTTGTCCATGTGTATTCCTCCTATGTATGCTGACTATAGTACGGTGAGTATGTAATAAATAATGTTGGATAATATATCCACCTATATTGTCGATAATCAACATATCATAGAGTTAGCTAACATGATAATCATTAACATAACTTAATAATCCTGATTCTATCCAAGATCAATAGTCTCATGAATCGAATGGATTAAAAGATTTTTTAAGAAGTTTTGAAAAAGGACCTTACTCGTCCTCGATGATCTCCTCGGGAGCACCTGCGAACTTCACCAGGGCGAAAGCCTCCATGAAATGAAGCTTTCCAGGAAGCACCAAGGTCTGCAGAGGCTCTCCCAGATCCATCTTCAGGAGGTCCTGGGGATATCCTGCGAAGACCTTCTCCTCCGGGGAACCGACCTTGGATGCCACGCAGATCAGGGTCTTGTCATCGATGAGTCCCTCCCCCCACTTGCTCTCTCCGAGAAGCAGCCACTCGATGGCCTGGTGTGCGGTCATGTACCTGAGCTCGTCCGCACGGATGTCAAGGAGGATCATGGTGTGCAGTCCGCGGTCCTTGTTCTCCTTGATGTGGTCGTAGGGTGATTTGGGGTGGTAGTTATCTTCGATGAAGGGCAGGGTGACCGTCCTTCCGAACTTGTAGTGCTGAAGCCCCAGGGATGTGGGTGCCGCTGCGAAGATCGAGATGCCGTGGAACATCCTGACGGGGATTCCGGCCTCGGCGGCCTGGATCCTGAGGTCGACGTGGGTGGTTGCGGACATCGTGTCCCCTGCGGTGATGAAACCGACCCTCATCTCCATCGCATCCCTGATGATGTCGTCGCACTCCTCGACCTGGGCCCTGTAGAGGACCTTGATCTTCTTCCCGAGTACGGCCTCCAGGTCCTCGGGTTTGGTCCCGATGAGCATGGATGTGTAGAATTCGGCGTAGATCTTGTCGCACTCCCTCAGTGCGTTGAGGGCTTTGACGGTCATACCGTCGGTCCCGCTGAGACCGAGTCCAACGAAGATGAGTTCAGATGTCATTGAAGGGTCGAAGTCACTTCTATATAAAAAGGAGAAGGAACGGCCACTATGGAATCCCGATGTGTTCATCACCCATCGATATCACGATCACCACCACTTGGGTCCAATATGTCATCCAGAGTGTACAACTCCACATTTCCATCCTTCATGACGGCCCCTGTGAAACCGGATACCGAATAGATCACCGGATTTACAGACTGATAACCTCCCACCAGAGCCATACGATACCGCAGATCGTTGAGGACATCCAAATCCACAGGAACATCACCGTATCTGCACTCCGCAAACCATCCGGACCTCTTCCCGCCAACAATCACCGTCGATATGACATCGATCTCTTCCACAGTGCGGGTATTACGGTCCATGCCCCACCATCCCCCGATCTCGCCACCATGGACACGTGCCAAATGTTCTGAACAGATGTCCACGAAGACACGATCCATATCCTCCTCGAACAATCCGAGGATGGCCTCGACATCCCCATACGGATCATCCTGATCGATATAATCGACCACAGGCAGTATCCTGGAGAACTGGAACCTGAGGAAAGGACCCTCAATATGATAGCGGGTCACCTTTCCACTGGGATTATCGACAGGTCTCCTCTTGCCAACGATACCCATCGAGATCAGCACGTCGACATGCTTCGAGACAGCGGAGGTCTCCATACCACAAAATCGGCGATATCACCGACTCTGATATTTCCCGATGCTATCGCCTTTAGCACACCATGATGTGTGAACGGCCCTCCGACCTCCTCCATGAACAGCACAAGATGCTCGTTGCGGAAGAACGAGAACTCCTTGATAAACAGCCTCACAACATTCTCCTCGAGGGAAATGTCGGGATCGAACAGATTCAGGTAAAGGGGGATGCCACCGACCATCCCGTAGATCCTCAGAGCATCCTCCCTGCTGAACCCCTCCAATAGATTCATAGAATCCCATACGTCCAGGGGAAGGAGCTTCATCGATCCGGTATGGGATCCGTATCTCGACATCTCATTCTCCATGATCCCCATCGAAGAACCGCATAGGATCAAGAACAGCTTCGAATCCCCACGGATATCATCGATTAACTTCCTGAGATGATCCCTGAAAGCGCGATCCCGCCTAACGATACGAGGATACTCGTCAATGACCAGAACATACCTTCCTGATGAGGATCTGCGCTTTATCTCCTCGAGGATGGACTCCATGGGAGCGGAAACCCCGGATCCGAACACGGCCGATGCCAAGGCATCCACGTTGGAGCCTATGTTCCTCGCAGTGAAGAACAATCCCTCGTGCCCCTTCAGGAACTCCCTGACAAGTGCAGTCTTTCCTACACGCTTCCTCCCGTATATCGAAAGGAACTCGAACCTTCCGCTGCCGTATCTACTCTCGAGTTCCAGAAGCTCCCGTTCCCTTCCATATAACATGTATGTACATAGTTCTTATAATGATAAATACTTTAATATTGCTAATTCTGGAATCAGTTCCCTCAGTACTACTGACTGCAGGGTTAATCGACCGAACACGACCATGACGGACGATGGGAACCGGATACGGGTGATCGGGAAAGAACAGGGTAACGGTGGAGGGGAAATCCCCTCCTTGAATGGTTTGGAATCACTCATTCATCAGGGTGACAAGGGCGTCGACAGCCCAGCAGCCCTTGCCCTTGAGTCCGACGATGACGGGGTTGATCTCCAGCTCGTGGATCTCGGGGTTCTCCAGGGCGATGAGGACGATCCTCTTGATGGTGTCCTTCATTGCGTCGATATCCGCCTCGGGGAGTCCCCTCGCACCGGACATGAGCTTGTATGCCTTAGTGGACTTGATCATCTCATCGAGCTGCTGCTCGGTCATGGGCACGTGGGCCTGGGAGATCTCCCTGAGGATCTCGACGTAGATTCCACCGAGTCCGAAGGAGATGACGGGTCCGAACTGCTCGTCACGGATCATGGACAGGATGACCTCCTGACCGGAGACCATCTGCTGGATGGAGACTCCGTCGATCCTGGCCTCGGGGACGTTCCTGGTGCAGGACTCCATGATCTTGGAGTATGCGGCAGCTGCCTCGGAGGCGTTCTTGACTCCGACGACGACTCCGCCCACATCGGTCTTGTGCTTGATGTCGGGGGACAGGATCTTCATGACCACGGGGTATCCGATCTTGTCGCACTCCCTGGCAGCATCCTCGGCGGACCTGACGGTGGCCTCTCCGGGGGTGGGGATTCCGTATGCGGCGAAGATCTCCTTACCCTCTGCCTCTGTGAGGGAGTTCCTTCCCTCCTCCTTGGCCTTGTCCAGGACCTTCTTGGCGATGTCCCTTCCGGAGATGGCGGGCACCTGGAGGGGGTCCTGCTGGAGCTGGCTGCGGACGGTGTACTTCCTGAGGATGGACAGTGCACGGACGGCCCTGTCGGGTGTGGGGTAGCAGGGGATCTTACCCTCCCTGAGGATCATGTTCGCCTTGTCGCACTTGTATCCTCCCGCGAAACAGCAGGTGGTGGGCACAGGGATGTCGTCCCTCATCTCTACGAGGATCTTTGCGATCGACTCGAGGTCCGCGGTGTCCAGCGGGGATCCCATGATGACGAGTCCTCCCACGTTGGGGTCCTTGGTCACGATGTCGATGACCTCCTTGAAGTACTCGGCCTTCGCATCTCCCCTGACGTCAATGGGGTTGGTGAGACCGGCGACGGTGGGGACACGCCTCTTGATCTCGGCGATGGTCTCGTCGGAGAACTTGATGGCGTTGATGTAGGGGGCGTCGAAGGTGGCGTCCGCGGACATAACACCGAGTCCACCGGCGTTGGTGATGATCGCGATACCGTCCTTCTTCATGGGACTGCAGGTGGAGAACACGCTGATGGCATCGAACATCTCGTCCAGGTCGAATGCCCTGTGGATGTTGAGCTTGTTGAAGATGACGTTGTTGACGGCATCGGAACCTGCGAGGGATCCCGTGTGCGAGGATGCGGCTGCGGAACCGGCCTGGGTCCTTCCGGACTTGAAGACCACGATGGGCTTCTTGACGGGCATGTTCTGAACGGCGTTGACGAACTTCTCTCCGTCGCTGATACCCTCGAGGTACATTCCGATGACCTTGGTGTTGGGATCGTTGGAGACCTCGGCAAGGAGATCGGCCTCATCCACGCATGCCTTGTTTCCGAATGTGACGAAGTTGGCGAGTCCCATCCTGTTGTAGTAGGCCCAGTCGATGATGGAGGATCCGACCGCTCCGGACTGGGAGAACATGGTGATGTTACCTGCCCTGGGGAGCAGGTGTGCGAAGGTGGCGTTGACTCCGATACCGGGGTTCATGAGACCGAAGCAGTTGGGTCCCAGGAACTGGACGTCGTTCTCCTTGGCGGCTGCGACGAGCTGTTTCTCGAGCTCGGCACCCTCGGGACTGTCCTCCTTGAATCCGGCTGTGAGGATGGATGCGTATTTGATTCCGGCTTCCTTGAGCTTGGGCATCTCGCCGGGGACGAAGGCCGCCTTGACGGCGATGATGGCGAGGTCGACGGGCTGACCGATCTCGGTGACCGAGGTGTACGCCTTCAGTCCCTGGATCTCCCCTCCCTTGGGGTTGATGGGATAGATGGGTCCCTTGAATCCAGCGTCGATCATGTTCTTTACGAGCATTCCACCCAGCTTGGTCACATCGTTGGATGCTCCGATGATGGCCACTGAGGTCGGGTTCAAAAGTGCTTTCATGAGGCAACCGTATCTACTGGTGTTTAATAAATGTTGGTCTGTAATTCGTAGCATTTTGCGTTAATTCGTAAAAATACTGATGAATATCGTAGAAAACTCGTATTTTTTCTCCGATATCCATCAACAATACGGCAATCGTCTAAGTTTTCTTCGTACATCGGAACGGAATAAACAGTTTCTTCGACGAATGACGGAATGGAACGAAAACGACAGATGCGGGGTTGCCACGAGAATACCTGATGCTTTGATATAGACGGACAATCCACAACAAATGACAGTCTCTGCATGGCCC
>JBJEIK010000233.1:0-7272 GCA_051876975.1 Candidatus Methanomethylophilaceae archaeon | reverse complement strand
AATGACATGAGAATGAACCGAAGAGAAATTGTCAAACTGATTGTATTTAAACTCTACAATATATAATCCATATATCATCAGATATCATTATATATGGTAAGTCCATCCAAATTTCATACCGTGCTACATGTTAGCACGGATGAAGGTGAAAGACATGAGCGTCTTGGGAATAACCGACCCTTGGATATGGTTGTCCTATGTGGGCTGCTTCCTGTGCGTCGCGTTCTGCGTGGTGTACGGAGTCATCCAGGGAAGGAAAGGAACTGAAGAGGAGGATGAGCAGGATGGCAGCTGAAGGAGTCAACCTGACCATCTTCGGTGTTATGGCAGTAGTGTTCGTCGTAGTGACACTCTTCCTCGGAATATACGGATACAGGAACACCAAGAACAATGAGGAATTCCTCCTCGGAAGGAACAAGACGAGTCCGATGATCATCGCACTCTCATACGGAGCAACCTTCCTGAGCGCATCCGCGGTCATAGGATTCGGCGGACAGGCCGCCGTCCATGGTATGTCGCTCATGTGGCTGTGCTTCCTGAACCTCTTCGTCGGTCTGGTCGTCGCATTCCTCATATTCGGAAAGAGGACCAGGCGCATCGGAAAGAAGTATGGCGCCTCAACTTTCGCCGATCTCCTCGGTAAGGTCTACCACTCAAAGGGCATCAGGGCCTTCACCGCAATTCTCATCATCGTGATGATGCCCATCTACACCGCAGCCGTCCTCAAGGGAGGAGTCAACTCCCTGGCGGTCATCACTGGCCTCACAGACTACTACAACTACATCCTTATCGCACTGTCCATCGTCGTCGCGGTTTACGTCGTCTACGGAGGAATCATCGCCGTCATGTACAATGATGCCCTGCAGGCAGGGATCATGTTCGTAGGAATGGCCATCATCCTCATCGTCACATACTCCGTTCTTGGAGGTGTCGGTGAAAGCCACAGCGCACTCGCAGGCATGTGGGACCAGAAGATCGGAGCCACTGACCTTGGAGTCCTCCCCGGATTCAACGGTTGGACCTCCATGTCCGAGTTCGGAACCAAGGAGTGGATGACCGTCGTCACCACATTCCTGCTGGGAGTCGGTATCGGAGCACTCACCCAGCCCCAGCTTGTCGTCAGGTATATGTCCGCCAAGAGCGACAGAGACCTCGACAAGTCACTGATCATCGGATCGATCTTTATGCTGGTCATCGTCGGATCCGCATACACCGTCGGAGCCCTCAGCAACGTCTACTTCGCAAACGAGCACGGCGGACTGTCGGCATTCCAGTACGTCGCAGGCGATCTGGGACTCAACACCGACTTCATCATCCCCCAGTACATCCTCGAGGTGTTCCACGGAATCACGTTCGGTGATGTGTTCATCTCCCTCTTCCTGCTCTCCCTGGTCTGTGCGGCCATCTCCACCATCAGCGCCCTGATGCACACCATCGGAGCCGCGGGAGGATACGACCTGTACACCCTTATCCAGAACAAGAAGGGAGTCATCAAGGGAGACTCTAAGAACATGAGGGTCAACAGGATCTGCATCGTCGTCATCCTGGTGCTCGTGGTCGTCTACTGCTACCTGATGCCCAAGGATATCATCGCCAAGGCCACATCGGTCTTCATGGGAATGACCGCAGCAGCATTGCTTCCCGCCTACTTCCACGCCCTCTACTCCAAGAAGCCCTGCAAGAAGGCCGCACTTGCTAGCATCGTCGGTGGAACATCGACATACCTGTTCTGCGCCCTGTTCATCAACTCCGGTACCAGCATCTTCCTGCCCATCTGCAAGCTGCTCACCGGAAGCAAGGTCCTGTTCCCCGATTCCATCGTGTCCTTCCTGGACCCGCTGGTCGTGGCATTGCCAATATCCATCATCCTGATGGCTATCGTCCTCATCATCGAGAGGAACAGACCCTCCGAGAACACGGACCCCGTCTCCGAGTGAAGGTAAAAACCGAAGGGGAGCCAATCCCCTCCATTTCCATTTCATCAACAATCTTATCACAATTGTGGAATTCTCCCATCGAAGTTTTATATTTGAGACCGCTCAATTATCTGACATCCACGGTCTGAGGATATTAGAATGGCAGATAGGAAGACGTATGCGGTATCGGCATTGGAGGAGAAGCACCTGATCGGAATGCTCATGTACCTCCGTGAGAACGGCCCCAGCAGGAAGACCGACATCTACGACGCGGTATCCACCAATCCACGCATGACCATCAAGGTCGAACGTCTGGAGGCCATGGGTCTCATAAACACCGAGTTCAACAACGCCCTTAGGTCCACTGTTGTGACCCTCACGGAAGAGGGGAGACAGGTGGCGGAGCATCTCGCCTCGGTCGATTCTTTACTGCTTTCCATACAGTGATACAGACCCATTAAGTACGGCATTTCGTTAAGGGTCGGTATGGAGAAGGCGCTGGAGCTCAGGAACGTCTCGGTTGTGAGGGACGGAAGATACATCCTCAGATCGGTAGACCTGGATATCTTCAAGGGAGAGAATGTGGCTGTCATCGGACCGAACGGATCCGGTAAGACCACTCTGATAAAGCTCCTACGCGGTGACATACATCCATATTATGATGAGGAGTCGCCGGCCACGATGCGCATATTCGGAATGGAGAGGTGGAACCTCTTCGACGTCCGCAGCAGGATGGGTGTCGTCTCCATGGACCTGCAGAACATGTTCCGCAGCGACACCAAGGTCTATGAGGTGATCTGCTCCGGATTCTTCAACAGTCTAGATGTGTTCCGCAACCACACCGTCACCGACGAGATGATCTCCAAGGTGCATTCCTGCGCACTCATGATGGGCATAGACGACCTCCTCACAAGGGAGATCGAGAACCTGTCCCTGGGAGAGATGAGGAGGGCGCTGATCGCCAGGGCCATGGTGACCGATCCAGACCTCCTGGTCCTGGACGAGCCTATGACCGGATTGGACATAGTGATGAAATCCAAGTTCAGGGCAATGTTCGACATCCTGATCGACAGGGGCGTCAGCATCGTGATGATCACCCACGAGCTCACCGACATACCTGCGAGCGTCAAACGCGTCGTCATGATAAAGGACGGAGAGGTCTTCGCCGACGGGGACAAGGATGAGCTCCTGACCGACGGGAAGATATCCGAACTCTACGGCGAACCTATTAAGGTCGAGTGCGCCAATGGCATCTACCGCATGCACCTGGCCGATGACGTGATCCAATGATGTACATATGCTCCCAGTGCGGAAACCAGATCCCCGATGATGCGGACTTCTGCTACTACTGCGGCTGCCTCAAATCGAAGGCCCTCAGGATGGATGATTCCGGTCATATCGACACGGGAAGATGTCACGTGTGCGGTGAGCCGGTGAAGGGAGGGGAGAGCTTCTGCACCAAATGCGGTGCGGCATTGGTCCTGGAAAGGCCGATGATCCCCGTGAAGATGGATAAAAGACGCATAGTCGCACTTATCCTCGCCACCATCCCCGCATTCTTCAACATATTCGGACTCGGGCATTTCGTCATGAAGCAATGGTCAAGAGGATTCATGTTCCTGGCCATGACGGCGGTGATGTGCATACTGTGCCCGTTCTGGGTTCCGTCCCCATCGTTCTTCGTCATGATTCTGCGTGTGGGGCTGTTCATGTACAGCGTCTTCGATGCCATGCGCTACATATACTCCCCTGAGGTGAGATGATGGATTGGACCGAGAAATACAGGCCCAAGGACCTCAAAGACGTCATCGGAAACCCCTCTGCAACGGATTCGCTCAGATCCTGGGCGGAATCATGGGAGAAGGGGGTCCCCAAACTGAGGGCAGTGGTCCTAATCGGAACTCCTGGCATTGGGAAGACAACCTCCGCGGAGGCACTGGCCAGGGAGATGGGATGGGACATCGTGGAGATGAACGCATCCGACCAGCGTACGGGGAAGGACATAGAGCAGATCGCACTGAGGGGATCGAGGTTCAACACCTTCTCCGACGACGGCACCTACAAGGGTACGAACCAGGGGGGCAGGAAGCTCATCGTCCTCGATGAGGCTGACAACTTCTTCGGAAACGCGGACCGCGGAGCACTGCCGATGGTCAACGAACTCATCAAGACCACCAAGCAGCCGGTCATCCTGATAGTCAACGACTTCTACGAGGTCAGCAGGAAGAGCAGCGTGATCAAGAACGACACCCTTCAGATCAAATTCAAGAGACCGCAGGCCTCATCCATAGCAAAGGCCCTCTACGCCATCGCGAAGAAGGAGGGTGTGGAGGTCGACCCCGCCGCGATGGAGATCATCGCTACGAATGCAAACGGTGACATGCGTGCGGCGGTCAGGAACCTGGAGTCCCTTGCCCTGGGACAGACGGAGATCACCCTCGAGATGGCCGAGGGACTATCGAAAAGGGAGAACCGCAGCGACATGTACGAACTCATGACCGCCATCTTCAGGAGGGACGATCCGTCCAATGCCAGGGAGATGCTGAAGAAGATAGATGCTGAACCCGAGTATGTACAGCTGTGGGTGGATGAGAACCTCCCCTATGAGCTGACCGCACCCGGGGACCTTGTACGCGGTTACGAGAAGCTCAGCAGGGCCGACATATTCATGGGGAGGGTCATCAGACGCCAGTACTACCGTTTCTGGGCATATGCCAACGACATGCAGACCATGGGCGTGGCCACCGCCAGGATGTCCGGCAAGGTCTCCCGCGAGCAGATCAAGTTCCCATCATACCTATCCAAGATGTCTAAAAGCAAGGCCGTCAGGAACATGAGGAAGGCCGTGGTGATGAAGATAGCCACCAACCTCCACACCTCCACCAGGCGCGCTGAGATGGACATCCTGCCGAGCATGAAGATCATGCTGAAGAACGATGCACAGCTCAGGGCATCGGTTGCGGAGGACTTCGGATTCGAACCCGAGGAACTCGCGTTCATGATTGGTTCCAAGCCCGATTCGAAGGAGATCAAGAAGATCTACGATGAGATCGCCAAGAAGGTCGAGGAACGCAGGATCGCTTCCGCCCTTCCCAGGAAGGAGGTCTCATCCGGGCCGTTGGATACGATACTCAAACCCAGGGAACCCGAGCCGGTTCCTGAACCCGAACCTGTTAAAACTGCTGAACCGGCCAGACCAAAGGGCCAGCGCAGCCTATTCGACTTCTGAGGTGCACATCACATGGACCAGGCATACAAGGACCTACTCACAAAACAGCAGTACCGTCTGTACAAGGACCATGCGGCGGTGAAGCTCTGCCATTGGATGAAGGAGAGCATGCTCCACGAGAGACACTGCTACAAGCAGGACTTCTACGGCATAAGCAGTCACAGGTGCCTTCAGATGACACCCGCCATCAACGAATGCAGCCACATGTGCTCCTTCTGCTGGAGGATCCAGGAGAACGACTTCGAGGTGAAGGACTGGGCGGAGCCCAAGGAGATGCTCGATGCGTTGATAGAGCACCAAAGGAAGCTGATATGGGGATTCAAAGGGGATCCGCGCTGTGACCCGAAGATGTTCGAGGAGGCCCGCAACCCCAACCAAGTGGCGATATCCCTCGCCGGTGAGCCGATCACGTATCCTTACCTCTCGGAGTTCCTGAAGGAATGCCACAAGAGGAGGATGACCACATTCATGGTCACCAACGGAACCTATCCTGAGAGGCTGGAGGAACTGGACACGCTGCCGATGCAGCTGTATGTCACCGTGGCCGCCCCCAACGAGGAGATATACAGGAAGGTCTGCAGGCCCAAGGTGTCCGATGGATGGCAGAGGATAATGAGGACATTGGAGATGATGCCCTCCCTGGAGACCCGCACGGTCATCAGGCACACATTGGTCAAGGATGTCAACTTCGGATGGATCGATGACTATGCCGCCCTGGACAGGATAGCGGACCCGGACCTGATCGAACCCAAAGGGTACGTTTTCGTTGGTGGTTCCAGACAGAGGCTCTCCATGTCGTGCATGCCGTCGTTCGATGAGATAAGGGACTTCTCGAGGACACTCGGAGAGAAGGTCGGCATGGAACTGATCAAGGAGCGTGCCGACAGCCGTGTCGTACTGCTCGGTCATCCCGGAGAGGAGACCGATGTCAGGAAGATATACGGGATGGAATGAGGAAACGAGGGGGAAGACCCCTCTTTTATTTTGAGGTTTCAGAAGTGGATGACGCCCTTCGCGACCAGGTAGACGATGATCACGATGTGGAGCACCAGGAACACGTAGACCAGCTTGAACTTGAGCTTCCTGGTCTTGTGCCTGGCAACCTGCATCCCCGCGTATGCCCCGAAGGGTCCGAGGAGGGCGCAGAGGAGGAGAGTTGACTCCTTGGTCCTCCACTTGTCCTTCTGTGCCTTGCGCTTGTCCCAGATGTACATCGCGAAAGCGAACACATTCAGGACGATGTATATCAAGAGGATGGGCAACAGGCTCATGCGATCACAGTCTCTTAATGAATTCGTCGACCGCTGCGGGGAATCCCGCCTCGTTCATCTCCTCGGCCTTCTTGTTGAAATAGACTGCATCGGAGATGCCGAACTCATTGGAGACAGCTTCGCACTGCTTGTCACCCTTCTCATCGTTGTACATGCAGGAGATGAACAGGAAGAGCTTCTTGCCAGCAAGCCCCTCCTTGTTGTTCTCGATGAACTCCTTCACGGGCTTGTATGGCTTACCTGCATGGATCCCGGTTCCGAAGATGATCTCATCGAATCCGGAGATGTCGATCTTCGTAATCTCCTTGAGATTGAATATCTCGGCTCCGGTGGATTTAGCTATGTACTCCGCGAGCTTCTTGGTGTTCTTCGTCAGTCCGGTTGCGTAGATCACAGCTTTTCCCATCCTGTCCATCTCCCTATTGATATGTTCTTCAGAGTTTCTTGGCGATCTCTTCGGCCTTGGCCTGGAACTCCGCATTGTCGGCGAAGGGGCCGTTGGCGGCCTCGGCGTAGATCAGCTGACCAACAACCTCTGACTTGAAATAGTTAGCCATGATGCTAGTCATGCTGCTGGCGATGTTGTCAGCACCGGTTCCGGAGCCTGCGGTGACGACGACTGCGACCTTCTTGGGGGTGATGGTGGGCTGGAAGTCAGGTCCGACGAATCCGTAGAGCCTGTCCTCGAAGGCTCTGTACTGTGCGCAGGGCTGTCCGAAGTAGTCCGCTGCAGAGAGGATGAGACTGTCCGCTTCGGCGACGGCATCGAGGACAGGGGTGAGTGAATCCTTTCTGATGCACTTTCCCTTCTTCTTGCATCCCATGCATGCCTGACATCCGGTGAGGTTCTCGAGCT
>JBJEIK010000232.1:0-7308 GCA_051876975.1 Candidatus Methanomethylophilaceae archaeon | reverse complement strand
ACCACGTACTGGCCTGACTATGGCGTTGTCGGCTGCAACTCGTCGTATGCGAATTTCCCGTATGTCGGTGGTACTTACAACAACGCTGACTACGCAGGGTTGTTCTTTTGCGTTGTCGACATCTACTCGACGTACTCGACATCGTACTATGGCGCCCGCCTCTCATACAGGGGCGGAAGGGCCCTGGCCTGAAGCCCCCAAACCCTTTTCCAATAAAGACGGGGTGCAGGGGCCCCGTCGTCTTTTACATTACAGCTCCTTCCCCCGCAAACCATCCCTCAACGCAATCGCCCGGAAACCTAGGTTTAAATATCATGGCGAGAATCAGGGCGTATGAAGTAAGCGAAATACCATTTTCAGATAACTGTATGAATGGGCAGTATGGTAAGGCGCTGTGGCCTGACAATGGCAATGTCAACTACAACTCGTCGAATGCGAATTTCCCGAATGTCGGTGGTAATTACAACAACGCTGACAACGCAGGGTTGTTCTATTGCAATGTCAACATCAACTCGACGAACTCGAACTCGTACTATGGCGCCCGCATCTCATGACCAATCATCACGCTCCAACTTCGCGAATGCGAGAACGGAGGAAAAAACCATACGGCCATGCCACTCGGCAAAACACATAGCATCTCACGGTTCATTGGTACTCTCCGAAAGGGGCGAAGGAAGATGAGTCGAACTTCATGAGAGGGTTGGTTCTCATAGTAAGAAGAATTGGGAGTATAAACGGAATCAAACTTTATGATGTCATCAGATCTGAGGACAATATCTATTCTGCCATAAAAGAGGCCAGTAAAGACCATGCGAAAGACCCTGCCGTCAGACGCATGAAAGCCGACCCCGAACCTTATGCGAATGCCGTCAAGGACATTCTCGATCACGAATCTTACACACCTTCAAGATATAAGACAAAAGTTATCTACGAACGTGGAAAACGCAGGAAACTGTGCTATTCCCGTACCTTTCCCGACAGGATAATCCAGCACTGTGTTTTCAACGTCGTCGGGCCGATACTTCACAACACGATTCCGACCTGTTCCTATGCAGGTGTCAAGGGGCGTGGAGTACACGATTGTCGTACCGCCATCAAGGATGCCATCAGAGAGGATCCGTACGGCACACAGTACGTCGCCAAGATGGATGTCTTCCACTTCTTTCAGTCGATCCCACGACAGAAGATATTCGACATGATAAAGGCGAAGATAAAATGTCGCAGAACCCTTAACCTAATCCATACCATCATCTTCGATGTTCCCGGTCGCAAGGGACTACCCATCGGATTGTTCTCAAGCCAGATCCTCAGCACTTATTTTCTATCGTACATCGACCACTACTGCAAGGAGGTTCTCCATCTGAAGCATTATTATCGGTACATGGACGACATCGTGATATTGGGGTCGAACAAACAACAGTTGCATGCGTGCATCGAACACATCCGCGATCTCCTCCATGACAAGGATCTCAGATTGAAAGGCAACTATCAGGTTTTCCCTCTTGCCAAACGCAGATTGGATTTCGTCGGATTCGTTCAGGACAGGTTCGGACATGTCCTCATCCGTAAACGCACCAAGATAGCCTACAAGAGGGCGTGCAAACGTGTGATACAGGCATTGAAGGACAAGGATACACTTCATATAGTACACCATATCAAAAGTATGATGACTTATGAGGGGTGCATCGCCAAGTGGTGTACAGAGCATGGCCTTATAAAGAAATATGGACATAAGGTTTCCATAGCATTGGAATTCGGAGTTGAAGCGATATGAAGTTCAACGGCACAGTAAGAGGCACACAGGCTGTCAAGCCCGCCTGCATAGAGATCAACGGCGACACCGTCTACATCCGCGGGGATATCACCCGCAAGAGCGAACAGAGGGACGACAGGACAGAGGAGTTCTGGGAGTACACCGAGAACATCCTCACGGGAACGGAGTATGAGGCTATCAGGGCATCCGCACCCCACGTATCCATCCCTGATGATGCGTGGAACGACGGTCTCCAGACCATGATGCGCACCATCCTGTACGAGAAGACCGACGGAGACCGCGCCAAGGCGGAGAGGAATATCCGTCTGGGCATCGATGTCGAGGCGAACACGGCGAAACGTGACGCCATCGACGCATACTGTAGGAAGGTCGAGCTGACCAAGACCGCATCCGGGTATCCGAAGAACGTCCCCGTCTATCCTGAGATGGATTATTAAACACCACTTAAACCATTTACTATCCCATTCTTAAAAAATTCATGAAAATCCTTATACGCTCTCCCTCCGATATCATGTACGGAGGCGATACATTGGATTATTCCAATATTCTGAATGCCATAAACGGCACGAACACGGGTCAGAACAACTCGATGGCCGACCTGAACCGCAGGAATGAGAACTACAGGCTCGTGGACCAGCTGAATCAGGAGGGTGTGAGCCTGAAGGACATCCTCGGACAGATAGATGAGCTGAAAAAGAAGGTCGAGAGCCTCGAAAAGCCGTCAAAAACGATGAACGAGGACCTTTTCCTCGTCATGGAGGCGAAGGTTCGCGATAATCCTGCTGTTTTAGAGGCTAAAAAGCGTCTTTCTGACGTGAAATCGACCGTTTTGCTCGAATATTGCATGAAAGACCCCAGATTCAAGGAGGCATACGATGGATACAGGGACACAGTCAACAGGGAATACGTCGCAAGTCACGAGAACGGCCCGGAAAAGCCGTCCGAAGCCCGAGAAGGAGCTCCTGAGGTACGCCACGACCCCTCGCGGAGCGTACAGACTGAAGAAAGCGTACAGGATGTCCAGACATCTCTGAGGGCGGTCGAGTGACCGTCTGACAAACCCCTTATCCAGACACCCTATCGAACTTATAAACAAATCTGGCCATTTTATAGTCGAGGTCATTATAGTGAACTCTACTAAGATTTCGATTGCAATGGCAGCCATCATGTTCGCTGCCGCCTTCGCCGGTATCATGCTCGCAGTAGACGAGTCCGATGCCGCCGGAGAAGAGGCCGTCGAGTACACCATCACGTACTCCTATGACGGCCTGGTCTCTTCGGAGAAGACATCCGGTGGAAGCATCGCAAATGTTAAAGCATTCGATGCCGCACTCCCCGATGCAGACCTCCCCGATGGGTACAAATTCAAGCACTGGGTCTCCGGTGCCTCCGCATACGCTGCAGGATCCCCTGCAACCTTCACCGCAGATGCCACCCTGACCCCTGTCTTCGAGGTCGCAAACGACAAGGCAATTGTCATCATCATCGATGGTGACAAGTCCGAGAAGGTCGTCCTTGGAACCACAACCTCTAACGTTGATGACGGAAACGGAGGAACCACTTCTGTGACCACTGTCAACGCCATCACCAAGGATCAGGTCTCTGCCGCTCTCACCGCACTCGGTGTGAAGTTCACCATCACCGATGCGGACAAGACCGTCGCCATCGAGAAGACCGGATTCAAGTTCGAGGGATTCCAGGTCAAGGAGTCCGGAGAGGGAATGTACTCCTACAAGTACTCCGACCTCATCGGAGCTGCTGGAAAGGAGACTGTGTACAACATCGTCTACACTCCTGTCTTCGGGGTCACCTTCATTGTCGAGGGAGCATCTGTCCTGGAGACCACCAGCGACAAGATCTCTATCGAGGGACTGTTCGCTTCCGGAGATATTCCCAAGGCACCCTCCAAGGCCAACTATCTCTTCATGGGCTGGTACAACATCGTAGGCGAGCCTGTGTTCACCTACTCTGCCGACCTTGGAAAATACTCTGTCTCCTCCGAGGACTTCAAGATCTCCGAGGGCACAACCCTGTACGCCAAGTTCGTCCCCGTCACCTTCACCGTGACCTTCGTCTACGGAGAGGAGAAGACCGTCTTCACCACAGAGACCGTCAAGTACGGAGACCTCGCCATCGAGCCCAAGGGACTCCCCGAGGGATACAAGGGATGGGACTGGAACTTCGGAACCAAGATCATCGCCGATACCGAGATCGTCGCCATCGTCGCCGACCCCGTGACAGTCTACACCGTCACCTTCGAGATCGACGGCAAGGCCCCGGTCACCCAGCGCTCCGACTCCATGGTCCTTCCCGACACCACCATCGAGGGAAAGGTCTTCCAGGGATGGGTCGTCAAGGGCGAGTCCCAGTACGTCTCCCCCATGAGCTATGACATCACCGGTGACATCACCTTCGTCGCGGTCTACAAGGAGGCCGATCCTCCCGCAGGACCCGGATTCTTCGAGACCACCGAGGGTAAGTGCGTCGCAGTCCTGATCGCAGTTGTCATCATCGCGTTCATCTACGCTGTGTACACCAACATGTTCGGACTCAAGGACGTCCTGACCAGCGTCAAGATCACGAGGGTGAAGAAGTAAACATGACAAGCAGAGGTACAAGGGGCTTCCCTCTCCTGTCCCCAATCACATTGCTGATGAGGGTCGGGACGGGAGCCCTCCTCTGTGCATTCATGATCCACTACAAGGTGAATACAATGATGATAGATCTCACGAACTACGCAATCCCCGAGGACTACATGGTCTACATGCTCATCGCCAGCATCGTGCTGGGATTCCTTGCAGCCATCACCCTCAGGGCATACGACCACAACAAGGCCGCCGACAACAAGGCTGCCAAAGGCGATATCGCCAGCACCAACGACCTCCCCTACGACAAGAGATACGACCTCTGCACAGCGGTAGCATTCGTATGCGGTTCCGCTCTCGGAATGTACGCAGCACCCGCCATCATCGACGCCATCTTCATCGGAGCCGGAATGTTCACATTCATCGGTGTCTCCGCACTGGCATCCGCGTTCTTCGTCGTCGTCCTGATCAGGCTCCTGCACCTCGGTGCCAGGGAGTTCATCATCCAGGCAGGCAAGTACGCAGTCGAGACCTCCGAGGCCATCAAGGATGCCAAGGCAGACCTTGACGAGGCCGCAGAGAACGTCGCACAGGTCATCCCTGACCTCAACCAGAAACCCTGAACCAAGAGGGGCATCTCAGCCCCTCGAACCTTTCCATCACGTTTTCACGGGACGCTTCTTCATGGGACGTCCACGCCCTCTGTCCGAATAGACATAGGTTGGTTTGGTGCGCATACAACGCGATATGTGCTTCCTTCTCAATTCCCAAGAGTAGGTGCTCAGGTCCTTCTTACAGACGGGACACCTATCAGGCGGCTCCGGCTCTATGGACATAGTTGTACATCGCTTTCAGTCCTGTTAAACCTATCCCTCCATATGGTCGGGGGATGTAGGGACATTCACGACGATGAAGTGCTACATCCAGGTATCGGACAGCAAGGTGGGGGATGCCGTGAGGATAGTGTCCTCCGTGCTCGGGTGACGTTGCAGATTATAAACTTCCACCTGCTATCCTGAGTAGGAAGGTTCGACTGCAGGTGTGGTGTTCTCGGGCCATCTGTATATACAGAAGGAGAACTACAAATGGTAGTAACAGCCAAACAGGAATACTGGGTGTCTCTGGACCTCAAAAACAACCAGCTTCTGAATGCAAAAGTAGAGGTTCTTACATCCCTCCCTGCTGCAGGAAATGAAGGACGTGTAGTTTACTGCAACAAGAAATTCTACTATGATGAGGGAACCAAATTCGTCGAGGTCGCCGACGCATCTGTCGTCGCAACCAACGTCTCTGAGATTAGCGCACTGAAGACGACCGTCGGAGATGCATCCTCTGGATTGGTTAAGGATGTCAATGATTTGAAAGAGACTGTTGGAGCCGGAGGAGAGGGAGATTCCCTCGTCGACAAGGTTAATTCCATCAAAGAGGCCCTTGGATCCGTCTCGGACACCGCAGACAAGGCGACCGCCTTCGGAAAAGCCGCCGCCGCAGCTGCCGCAGCCGCAGCCGCACAGAGCACCGCAGACACTGCCAAGACCAATGCAGCCACTGCACAGGGAACCGCCGATGCCAATAAAGCGGCACTCGATCTGCTCACACCCCGCGTCAAAGGGGTTGAGGACAGGGCAACCACCCTTGAGGGACTTGTCGGAGAGAAAGGTGATACTGCCGATGCAACTGGGTCCGCATTCGCCAAGATCAACAAGATCACCAATGACATCACAGCCCTCACGACCACCGTTGGAAACAACAAGACCGAGCTCCAGGGCAAAATCGATGATAAGGTCGACAAGGTCGAGGGCTACGGACTCTCTAAGAACGACTTCACCGACGATTTCAAGACAAAACTGACCGGCATCGAGGCCGGAGCACAGGTCAACACGGTTGTCGATGTCACTGTCAATGGAACAACCGTCGTCGGTGCCGACAAGATCGCGAAGATCAACCTCGAACCCTACGCGAAGAAGACTGATATCACTTCCGCATACATCTACAAGGGAACCGTTGCGGATCTGGACGAGCTCAATACGAAGGTAACCGGTGCAACTACAGGAGATGTATGGAATGTCGAGGCTCAGTTCACCTACAACTCCAAAGTATATCCTGAAGGAACAAACGTTGCATGGAATGGTTCTGCATGGGACCCTCTCGGCGGAACTGTGGATCTGTCCCCCTATGCAACAACTGAGGATGTCACAAAGGAGCTTGCCAAGAAGCAGAACAACCTCTCTGAGGCTCAGCTTGCCGCAGCCAACTCTGGCATCACCGCCGCCAAGGTCACAGCCTACGAGGGATATGATGCGAGGATCACCACTGCACAGTCTACCGCCAACTCTGCGAAGACCACCGCCGAGGCCGCAGTCGTTGCCAACGGAGCCATCGCTAGAGGCACCAAGTGCAAGATCACCTACGACTCGAAAGGACTCGTCACCGAGGGAGCGGACCTCGCCGTAAGCGACATCCCCTCTGGAATCCCTATTTCGAAGATCACCGGAGTTCTGCCCTATGCACAGTCCCCCATCATGGCCGCACAGTACGATGTTTCCGCAACAGGCGGAACCTCTCTGCCTATCTCCACTGGAATGACCACTGCTCTGGTCGCACAGGCTGTCACCACTGCAGGCGTCGTCGTCGGATGCGCCATCCAGATCTCCGGACCCACCGTCACCCTGACCTTTAGTGAGAACTTCACCGGAAAGGTCAACGTCATCGGACTCAGAGAATGATGTCTACGAGGGGCATCACGCCCCTCAAACCTTTTCCTTTTAAATCCCTCCGACCATCCACACCCTTATGAGCTGGGAACAGGACCTCCTCGACAAGTGGTCGAAGCAGTATGGCATCTCCAACGTCGTCTTCGCAGGATACAAGGCATGCGGCAAGTATGCGGGATTCTGCCACGGACGCAAATGGGGCACGCCGGATATAATCATGACCATCGACGTGGAC
>JBJEIK010000231.1:0-7361 GCA_051876975.1 Candidatus Methanomethylophilaceae archaeon | reverse complement strand
GTTCGTGGGGCTAAGCGTCCCACAATGGGGCGGAGGGTCGGTCCGTATTTATAGACTTCGTATCCTCGCGCAACCGCTCCTGTGCGCGTATATACTTATAAGGGAGGATGTAATCGACCCGTCGGTCTACATGATCATCGATGTGAAGTACGGCAAGGACGGGGTCCAGAAAGTGGACATCCCCGATGAGAACTACGTTGGAACCTTCTATCCGAAGGATGTCGAGTGCGGAGATCCAGATGAGGTCATCGGTGCATCCATCGACAACCCCATCGGATACGATTCCATGGAGCAGTTCCTCGAGGGAGGGGAGGATGTTGTGTTCATCGTTAATGACGGTACCCGCCCCACACCCACGGCGAAGGTCCTGGACGCCCTCTCCAAGAGGATGGACCTCAGGTCCGCAAGGTACCTCGTCGCGACCGGAACCCACAGGGACATGACCGAGGAGGAGTACAACTTCGTCTTCGGATCCCATTACCAGGAGCTCAAGGACCGCATCATCTGTCACGATGCCAAGAAATCCGAGTGCGTGAACCTCGGCACATCGAAGAACGGTACGCCCATGGAGGTCAACAAGGTCGCCGTGGATGCAGACCGTCTTGTGATCATCACATCGGTAGAGCCCCACTACTTCGCAGGATACACCGGCGGAAGGAAATCGTTCCTCCCCGGAGTGGCATCCTTCAGGACCGTGGAGGCCAACCACAAGCTCGCCATGAACAAGGAGGCCCAGTCCCTGGTGCTCGAGGGCAACCCCGTGCACGAGGACATGATGGACGCCCTGGCAGTAGTCAAGGACAAGGCCATCTTCTCCATCCAGATGGTTCTCGACAGGCACCAGAACATATACAAGGTCGCCTCCGGTGCTCTCAACCCCGCGTTCGACAAGGCCGTCGGATGGGCGAACGAGGTGTTCTCCGTACCCATACCCGAGAAGGCCGATGTGGTCATCTCCGTCGCCCCCTACCCCATGGATGTGGACCTCTATCAGTCCCAGAAGGCGCTGGACAACGGAAAGTGGGCGCTGAAGGAGGGCGGTAAGATAATAATGGTTTCCAAGTGCAGGGAAGGTATCGGACACGCCACCTTCCTCACGCAGCTCTCCTCCTCGAGGGACCCCAAGCAGGTCCTCGAGAACCTCAAGGCAGAGTACAAGCTCGGATACCACAAGGCAGCCAAGATGGCCGAGATCGCCACATGGGCATCCATATGGGCGGTCACCGACCTCGATCCCGAGCTGCTCGTAAACGCCAATATCACTCCGTTCCCCACGGTCGCGGATGCGGTCGCCGAGGCTCTCAGGGAGAATCCCAAGGCGAGGGTCATCGTGCTCATGGACGGTAGTGTGACAATTCCGAAGGTGGAATGATGACTGATTTCAGAACTGAGAATCTCGAGAAAGTAAGGAACGCCGTCAACGTCTGTACGATGTGCGGTTTCTGTAAGAGCGTCTGCCCCTCCTTCAAATCAATCGGATGGGACTCCGCCCTCTCCAGGGGACGTATCATCCTCTCCTACGGTCTCCTCAACGGCGACCTGGAGGCAGACCCCTCCGTCATTGAGAACATGTACACCTGCACCACGTGTGCGGACTGTGTGAGGAGATGCCCCTCGAAGGTCGACATCGTCGACATTATCGAGCTGTGCCGTGCCGACCTCGTGAAGAACGGACACATAATCCCCAAGCACAAGGCAATGTGCGACAACATCCTCGCCACGGGCAACCCCTTCGGCGAGAAGGCCCCCAGGCAGGAGGTCCTCGGCAGGAAGCCCCACAACGCCAAGATCGGATACTTCGTCGGATGCACGGCCACATACCGGTCCAAGAAGACCGCACAGGCCACCATGTCCATCCTGGACAAGATCGGTGCCGATTACACCACCGTCGACGAGGTCTGCTGTGGCTCCGTCATGCAGAGGGTCGGATGGCCCCAGGATGATGTCACCGAGCTCATGAGGAAGAACGTTGAGAACATCAAGGCCCTGGGGATCGAGACCCTTGTCCTCGCATGTGCCGGATGCTACAGGATGTTCAAGCTCGAGTACCCCAAGTACGTGGATGTCCCCTTCGAGGTCCTCCACATCACCGAGTTCCTCGCCAGGCAGGACCTCAAGCTCAAGCCCCTGGAGGGCAAGGTCGTCACATACCACGACCCCTGTCACCTCGGAAGGCACTGCGGTGTCTACGAGGCTCCCAGGGAGGTCATCTCCAAGATCCCCGGAATCGACTTCAGGGAGATGGAGTACAACCGCAAGACCAGCCACTGCTGCGGAGGTGGCGGAGGAGTGAGGTCCGCGTTCCCCGAGGAGTCCATGGACATCGCGGGAACGAGGCTGGATGAGGCGGATTTCGCGGACGTCATCATAACTACATGTCCGTTCTGCGTGAACAACCTGGATTCTGCCAAGGGCGACAGGGACATCCAGGTCAGGGACCTCGTAGAGGTCATCGACGAGCTGATGTGAGATGGAAGTCCCATGCAGGAGGGGGACCCTCTCGGGGGGACCTCTCGTCATGGGCATACTCAACGTGACCCCCGATTCATTCTCGGACGGGGGCACGTGGTCGGATCCCGCCGTCGCCGTCCGTCATGCCTTCGATATGGTGGACCAGGGCGCGGATATCATCGACCTGGGTGGGGAATCCACTCGCCCCTTCTCCGATCCCGTGAGTGCGGATGAGGAGATCTCCCGTTTGGAACCCGTTCTGAGGGACCTCCTTCCATCGATAGACATCCCCGTGTCCGTGGACACTATGAAGACAGCGGTCGCGGAGAGGTGCATAGGCCTCGGTGTGGACATCATCAACGATGTCTACGGTCTGAGGGATGATGGGATGTTGGAGGCATGTGCCGGATCCGATGTCGCCGTGGTGATAATGCATATGCACGGTATGCCAAAGACCATGCAGGCATCCGTCATGGGTGACGGGTTCATGGAGGACATCAGGGGATTCCTGAGGGAGCGCACGGAGGCCGCATTGGATGCGGGCATATCCAAGGATAGGATAATCCTCGATCCCGGTGTCGGTTTCGGCAAGTCCTTCGATCAGAACATGGAGATAATCTCGAACAGCTCCTATTTCTCGGACGGCTATCCGATCCTCATGGGCTCCTCACGCAAGAGGTTCCTGTCGGAGAAGTTCCCCAGCATGGAGCGTGACGATGCCTCTGCGGAGGCCGCCAGGATATCGGTTGAATCCGGATCCGACATCGTCCGTGTGCACAACGTCGCCAGGACCGTGGCCGAGATCAGAAGATGATCCCCAGTGCGACGATGATGACCACACTCAATCCGGAGACGACATAGAACATCATGTCGCGTCTCTTCTCCGATGCGACCCTTGCCGCCTCCTTCGATCTGCACTCATCGTTGCAGTACTCCTCACCGAACGGGAGGGGGTCTCCGCAGTAGATGCAGTGCGAATGATCGGGTAGTCTCAGTCCTGCCATACGTTCCATTATACAAAATATAATAGTTAAAAAATTGGTTCTTCTTTATCTACCAGTCGGTTCTCCATCCATCAGAAATCATTGGGATGGTGCAAAATGGTCAGATTCACACTTAGGAACCCTGTGAAGGCATCCAGCATGAGGGTCGATCTCGATCCGCGTGATGATGTGAGTGAGATATCGGATATCATCGCCGAATGCTGGGGAACGGAAGGTTTCCTGATGACGAACGGGTACAGGATAATCGGCGAGGGAAGTAGGATCGGGATGGAGATCTCCGACGGTGATGTGGTGGATGTCATCCCGGACCCACGTGGGATCCAGACGGGTTTCATAAACAGATCATGACATGGAGGTCATCATGAACGGAAGGCGCGGGACATCCGCCGATGTCATCATGCATGCAAGGGCCATAGATGCCATCCTGTCGGTCGCGGATTCATCGAAGTCCGACGATGTCAGGGTGGGGGTCTACCTCGGGGGATCGGCATCGATCGACGATGTCGGCAGATTCTACGAGGTCATGGACCTCCAGTCTTCGGCCGACGGTGCCGTCGGGATGGCGTTGACCTCGGAGGATGAGGTGATAGAGCCGTCCGAGGTCGATGTCGCCTCTCTAAGGAGGACCATCGGGGAAGGCGTCCTCATGATCGTTGATCCCTACGCATGCCGGTTCACGATAAGCGTCGTCGACAGGAACGGGGTCCGCAGGGCTGATGCGGTCGTCCTGGAATGAACGGATTCAGACCCAGATCGCGTGCCTGTTGCGCATGTCCTCTTCGGATATGCCCTCGCGTTCCATTATATCGCACACTATGCATTCGAAGAGTAGAAGTGCGGAATCCTCGAACAACGTTCCGAGGGGAGCGGTCTTCGCCACCCTTTCGTCATGGTCTATCCTGAGGACGATGGGGACGTCGGTGACCTCGTTCAGGGCACAATCCTCTCTGCCGGTCACCGATATTATCTTCGAACCGATCCTGCGGGCGATGACGGCGGTCTGGACGACGGATGATGTCTTCCCGGTGTTGGATATGAGCAGGGTGAGGTCGTCCTTCCCGATTATGGGGGTTGTCATCTCACCGACGAAATGAACGTCGAGGCCCAACTGGACCAGACGGACCGCGAAGAGCTGACCGACGAGTCCGGACCTTCCGGAACCGTAGATGAACACCTTGCGACTGTTCAGGATGGCATCGATCAACGCGTTCCTGGCCGTCGGTTCCACGGACATGACCGCGGAGCGGCATCTGTCCAGGATATCGGTCAGCGGGTCCAAATCACTCACCGGAGGCTGCGGCCTCGGCCTTCTTCCTCTCCTTGATGTCCTTGGCCACCTTCTTGCTGAGGACCCTCTCGTGGATGACCCTCATGTACATCGCATCGTGCTCCAGGAGAGGGGACGTGGATATGATGGTGGCGTTAGGCTTCATCTCGATGAGTGCCTCGGCCAGATAGTCGAATTTGAGGTCTCCCTTCTTGATGGGGGTGAGCCTCTTCTCGTTGCCGTCGATGTAGTCCACTCCTGCGAATGCGGTGTGTATCCTGCCGTCGCAATATGGCTCCACCTGTTCCAGGAGGTTCAGGAAGTCATCCGTCTCCCTGAGGGAGCCGTTGGTGCGGGAGTGGTAGTGTGAGAAGTTCACCACGGGTGCCACTCCGGGGATGGCCTCGCAGAGGTCGAGGACCTGGTCCAGGGATCCGAACACGTCCTGCTGTCCGGTGATCTCGACACCGAGCCTGGGTTTCAGCCCGTTGCCCTGCCACCAGTCCATGAGCATGGCCACGTTCTCGAAGATGTTGTTGTCGACCTCCTCGCGGTCCATCTTGTCGTCGTAGAGTCCGAGACTGGTGACGACGATGTCCCCGTCGAGGGCGTCCATGATGAGTCCGGCGTGCCTGATGCTGTCCAGGCAGACGTCTGTCAGTTCGGTGTTGGATCCGAGGTCCATGTAGTAGGGGGTGTGGATCGACATGTTGACGTCGAGCCTCTTCGCCATGTCTCCGATCCCGTAGAGTTCCCCGAACGTGTCGGATACGCCGGAGGGCATGTAGATCAGGTCGTCATCCTCATCGATGGGCTCATCGGGGTCGCTTATGGGCTCTCCGTCCCTGACGATCTCGATGACGAATCCCTCCTCGATGTCCTTGAGGGTCATTCCGATCTCCTCGTCATCGGGGCATCTGGTGTAGGCACTGGCCCTGACCATCTGTATCTCCAGAGCGCTGAGGCTGAGGTTGTGGACGTCCTCGATGCCGTCCTGGAGAGTGCGACCTTTGCAAGAGAGCGGGATGCCTGCGGGACCGAACCTAATCATGGAATCACTGGGTCGCTTGATTGCACACTCCTATAAATATTGGTGCGCACGCGCGCATTAGGATGTCCGAGGCACTTCGGCACCATCTGTCGGGAAGGTCCCGATCGGCATCGGTTGTATCCGTTCCGTGTCCGGTTCTTATACATGGTATATGTTCGCTACACCATGGAGTTCGACAGGGAGCTCACGGATGATGCGAAGACGATGCTCGGCGATCCCAGGAAGGCCGTCATAGCCATGGCCATCCCCATGATTGTTGCCACCGTGGTCCAGTCGGCCAACAACATCATCGATGCGGTATGGGTCTCGGGACTCGGCAAGGCTGCGTTGGCGGCCACCGGTGTGGCATTCCCGTTCTTCTTCATCGTCATGGGTATCGGTAACGGGATAGGTGTCGGTGCATCGCAGGCCCTGGCACGTCGTCTCGGAGCCGGCGATTACGAGGGAACGAACAGGGTGGCCTCACAGACGATCATGATGTCCCTGGTGGCGGGGATGATCCTCGCAGTGGCCCTCACACTTCTTGCCGAACCCGCGATGGCGGTGTCAGGAGCCGGTGATTATCTGGCGGAATGCTTGGAATACGCTGTTCCGCTATTCGTCTGCATACCGTTCATCATGGTCTCGGCCATGTTCAGCGCACTTCTCCGTGCGGAGGGGTCGTCCAAGAGGTCCATGATGATACAGCTGGCGGCGGCGCTCCTGAACATCGTCTTGGACCCGATATTCATCTACGTTCTCGGATGGGGTCTTGCCGGTGCCGCGTGGGCCACATGCATCGCCATGTCGTCCTCCATGGTCTTCGGCATATACTGGTACTACATCCGCAGGGACACCTTCGTCCGCATACCGCTCCGTGGATTCAGGTTCGACCGTTCCATAGATCTGGACATCCTGAAGGTGGGCATACCCGCATCCATGGAGATGATCGTCATGTCCGTGACCGCGATCATCATGAACCAGATCATCCTCATAGTGGATCCGGTAGATGGTATCGCCATCTACTCCACCGGATGGAGGGCGTTGGACATGCTCACGATCCCCGCCATGGCATTCGGATTCTCCCTGGTCCCAATCTGTGCCGCCGCGTACGGCGCGGACCGTATGGACAAGTTCCGTGAGGCCTTCTCGTACAGCATGAGGCTAGGGACGGGTCTCATGTGCGTGCTGACCGTCTTCACACTCGTGGCGGCCCCGGCAATCGTGTTCCTGTTCACATATTCCGATGCCACGGCATCCCTCGCCCCGGAGATGGTGACCTTCCTGAGGATAGGGGCGGTCTTCCTTCCATTCATCACGGTGAGCTTCGCATCCTCGGGGATGTTCCAGTCCCTCGGCATGGGGGTGAGGTCGTTGATATCCACGTTGACGATGAACCTCCTCCGTGTCCCGATATGTGCGGCCCTGGCAGGTTTCGGAACCCTGTCGTATCTGTGGTGGGGGATGTCAGTGTCCGAGATCATCGGTGCCGCGATAATAGGCGGATGGGCGGTACACACCCTGCGCAGCCTCATGAAGGGCCGCGGGACGCATCCCGCTTAAGCCAACTTTTATATCCGACACCTGTATACGAGCGTTACCCAATGTC
>JBJEIK010000230.1:0-7446 GCA_051876975.1 Candidatus Methanomethylophilaceae archaeon | reverse complement strand
GAGAGATACCTCGCACTCCTGAAGAACATCGAGGAGGGCGTCGTCTTCAAAAAGGACAAGGTCGTCATGTGGAAATGCCGCAACTGTGGATACATCCACGTCGGCGCAGAGGCCCCCAAGGTCTGTCCTGTGTGCAAGCACGCCCAGTCCTTCTTCGAGGTCAGGGCTACCAACTGGTGATTTTCCACCCCTCCCGTATCCGTACGGGAGGTCAAAACCCTCTTTTTCCCGTTCTGTTCTTTGAAAATGATGTTTCCGTCACATCGTTTCTGTGACGGTTTGTTCCGGATCACTCCGGAGGTCCGATTATCCCTGCGGCGATCAGAAGGTTCATGGATTCGCCGAAGGTCTCAGGATACGGCACGATGGCGATCAGCTGCTCCGTCGAACGGACACCCTGCTGAAGGGCCCTGACGATGGCCGCGGCATTGGGATCGCTTGCCAGAAGGTGGTCTATGGTCATCCTGTCCATGAGAAGGGGATGGGAAGAGGGTTGAAAATGGTTTCCGAGGGCTCATCTGAGCCTGATGGTCTCGAGGTTCTGAGGTGCCTTCGTCTCGATTCCGAACTTCTTGTAGATGGACGAGGCGAGGTCCGTGCACTTCCTGTCCTCACCGTGACCGATGATGATCTTGTCGGGCTTGGGTTCCAGGGAGCTGATGTACCTCATGAGCTGCTTGCGGTCGGAGTGTCCGGAGAATCCGTCCACGGTCTGCCTCTGCATGTTGATCTTCAGGTTGATGGGCTTTCCCTTCATGTTCAGGGTGATCTCGGGCCTTCCCCTCTGGATGGTCCTTCCGATGCTTCCCTCGGACTGGTATCCGACGAAGAGCAGCCAGTTGTTGGGATCGTCTGCCCACTCACGGAAGTACTCCATGACGGGTCCTCCGGACATCATACCGCTCGTTGCGAGGACGATGCACGGGTCGGGTGAATGGCAGATCTCCTCCCTCATGGCGGCGGTCTCCACCCTCTTGAATATGGGGGAGAGGAACGGGTTCTCGTTCTGCTGGAAGATCTGAGTCCTGAGCTGGCTGTTGAGGTACTCGGGGTATGCGGTGTGGATGGCGGTCGCCTCCCAGATCATACCGTCCAGGTACACGTTGCACTTGGGGATGCGGTCGTTGCGCATCAGCTCCTCGATGACGAGCATGACCTCCTGTGACCTTCCGACGGCGAAGACGGGGATCAGGACCTTTCCACCGTGCTCGGTGGCCTGCTGTAGGAGGTTACCCATTTCCTCCGAAGCGTCCGCCCTGGAGGGCTGGACATCGTTGTGTCCTCCGTATGTGGACTCGATGACCAGGGTCTCGAGCCTGGGGAACCTGTTGGTGGCGGGGTTGAACAGCCAGGTCTTCTCGTACTTGGTGTCACCGGAGAATGCCACGTTGTGGAGACCGTCACCGATGTGGAAGTGTGCGATGGCGGATCCGAGGATGTGTCCCGCGTTGTGGAATGTGAGTCTGACGTCGGGAGCGATGTCGGTGGTCTCGTTGTATTTGAGGGGGATCGTGTGGAGGATCTCCTGCCTCACATGCTGTGCCTCATAGGGGGTCTTCTTGTTCTCGCCGAATCCCAGTTTGATGTTGTCCAGCTGGAGAAGGGCCATGAGGTCCCTGGTGGGCGGTGTGCAGTAGACAGGTCCCTTGTAACCGTATTTGAAAAGTGCGGGAAGGGTTCCGCAGTGGTCCAGGTGTGCGTGTGTGATGACGACCGCATCGATGTCCTCGAGCGGCTGGACCTCGGGGATGGCGAAGTACGGTGTCGCATCGGATCCGGGATCGAGACCGCAGTCGATGAGGATCTTGCTCTCCCTGGTGGTGAGCAGGGATGCGGACCTTCCGACCTGTCTGAATCCTCCCATGGCTGTGACCCTGACCCACTGCTCCCCGTCGAGGGTGGGCCTCGCGAGCCTGCGTGCGACACGTGTGAGCATGTCCTGCCTCTCGTCGTGGTTGGCTCTGAGGTATCCCCTGACGTCGGAGACGGTCTTGGAGGGTATCGGGGGTGCCCTCATGACCTTCACGTTCCATCCGGTCTCCTTCCTAAGGTCCGCCAGGAGCTGACCCTCCTTTCCGACGACCTCGCTGGGGTTGATCGCCTCGATGATGGCCTCTCCGGTCTCCTCGATGAAGTTGATGTCGAAGATGTTCGCAGACTCTGGGATCATCGCACGGATCTTCTCGTCGACCTTGTTGGCGTCCTCGAGTCCCGAGGGATCCGGTCTGATGTCCACCCTGCGGTGGATGTTCTGGGCCAGCATACGGGCCACGGAGTCGTTCTGCGAGTACTTTTCGTAGTCACTGGTGTAGACGACGATGAGGGGTCCCTCGAACTTGATCGAGGTGATCTTCATGTCGGATGGGACCAGTCTTTTCACCTCTTCAGTGAGGCTATCGAACAATCTATCGACATTCATGTAAATTCAGCTCAATTGGTAGATGTGAAATCGGTTAGAAGGGAAGGGGTTTGGATAAGGTGGGATCTCAGTTGGGGAACTTGAATCCCAGTTTGTCGCAGCGCGACTTGATCTCCTCGACGGGGATGGACTCGTATCCGTCGGGGCCGATGAATGAGACGAGCATTCCGTCACCGGTGCAGTTGTCTCTCCTCCTGGCGGAGTTGAGTGCGGTGATGGCGACGTCGATAGCTTCGTCCTTGGACATGTCGGGCTTGTAGGTTGCCTCGAGTGCACCGTATGCGAAGACGGATCCGGATCCGACGGAGGTGTAGTTGTCCTCGATGTATCCTCCGGCGCCGTCGATGCTGAAGACGTGTCCTCCGGTCTTATCGTATCCTCCGACGATGAGTCCGAGGTAGAATCCCTGGCGCATGGCACCCGCGATGTAGGTGGCAGCGGCGGAGACGGACATGGGGGCGCCCTTCTTCATGGCGTAGATGGAGATCTCGCTCTGCATGTAGCGGACCATCAGCTGAGCATCGCCCACGACTCCGGCGATGGTCATTCCGATGTTGTCTGACAGCTGGTAGACCTTCTGGACATGGGAGTGGGCGATAAGGTTGTTCATAGTCGCCCTCTGGTCGGATGCAAGGATCACTCCGTCCTTGATTTTCATTCCGATTGTCGTAGTTCCGGTTTTAAGAGTCTCCTCAGTCGTCATTGTCAATCTCCTAACTTGTGAGAAAAGGCACACGTCCTCGACTGTGCTGGGGAGACTAAAGTGGCAGATGTATATAAACTAATTCGTCGCTCCGTCCAAGGAGACGTTGGATGGGTGGATTCCCTTCCTTCCCAGATCGTCCAGAGGTTCAGATGATGAAGGCGGTTGTGTACAGGGGTACGGGTGATTTCGCGGTGATGGAGAGGGATATCCCGTCCATATCCGATCCGAAGGATGCCGTGGTCCGTGTGACGGCCGCGTCCATCTGTTCCAGTGATCTGCACATCCGTGACGGTTTCGTTCCGAGGGCCGTTCCCGGCGTCACAGTCGGTCATGAGTTCGTGGGTGTCGTCGAAGCCGTGGGGGATGACGTCCGCAGGGTACGTGTCGGCGACAGGGTGGCGGTTAATGTGGAGACCTACTGCGGGGAGTGCTTCTTCTGCAGGAGGGGATATGTGAACAACTGCACCGATCCGAACGGGGGATGGGCCCTGGGGTGCCGTATCGACGGCGGTCAGGCCGAGTATGCGAGGATCCCCTATGCCGACAACGCACTCACACCCATACCCGATCACGTCACAGACGACATGGCCCTCTTCACCGGCGACATCCTGTCGACCGGATACTGGGCCGCGGACATATCCGACATCGGAGAAGGTGATGTGGTGGCGATCATAGGCGCGGGTCCCACCGGACTGTGCTGTGCCATGTGTGCGAGGCTCCGTTCCCCCTCCAGGATCGTTATGGTGGAGACCAGGGACGATCGTCGCAGGTTCGCCTTGGATCACGGTATCGCCGACATGGTCCTTGATCCCACAGAGGATGATGTGATCTCGATCATCGGGGAGATGACCGACGGAAGGGGGGCCGACGTGGTCATGGAGGTCGCCGGAGGGAAGGACACCTTCGAGATGGCCTGGAGAGTGGCGCGTCCCAACGCAACGGTCACCGTCGTCGCGATGTATCCCGAACCACAGACACTGCCGCTTCCTGACATGTACGGGAAGAACCTCACCTTCAAAACCGGCGGTGTCGACGGCTGCCACTGTTCCGAGATAATGGATCTGATATCGGATGGAAGGCTGGACCCGTCCGTGCTGATAACCCACGAGTTCCCGTTCGACAGGGTCATGAATGCCTACGACCTGTTCTCATCCGGATCGGACGGGGTCATGAAGGTCCTCCTCAGGATGGTCTGATCGGACCGTTTTCACCCGTATCCGCATCCCATCATGCCGTATCATGCGACCGTCGATGATTGTCCATCGGATCCGTCCCTCATCATATGGATGATCCCATGGGAAATCGTCAGTACGGCGAACAGCAGTCCGCTCAACCAGCAGAGCTCCGGTATCCCCAGGAACACTCCCATCCCCATCATGGAACCGGAGACGAGTCCGGAGACTGTGAGGATGTACTTCCGCCTGTTCATGAACAGGAGTGCGGCGACGATCTCCGCCACGGCTATGAACGCCATCGGGGTCATATCCGAGTCGATCCCCAGCATTATGCCCAGGCCATAGGTCATGTAGGGTACGGACATGGACAGACCGTACAGGCATTCCACCTCCCTTCCCCTCATCAGCATCCTGATGGAGAACACTGATACCAGGAACGAAATGGCGATTCCGGACATCCTCATGGATCCCAACAACGGGTCCATCACCTGCGTCATGGCCATGGATCCCAGCAGGAGCATGAAGCAATCGTCGAACCGTTCATCCTCCTCGATCCTGAACCTTCCGAATCCGATGCCCACAGCACCTCTAAGGAAGAACGCCGTTCCAGCCACAAGGTACATCGCCGCGGTGAAGTCCTGATATGAGCCCATCCCGAATGTGGAGACAGAAAGACCAAGGGTGAAAACGGCCACCGTGGACCCGGTTCCCCAGTTCCTCTCCTTCAGCAATACGATGACCGACAGCACCAGAGCGCAGACGGCGGACAGGTCCGCTGACATCTCATGGTCCCCGGTCATGATGTATGTGACTGACCTGGTCAGGCAGGCGGCCCCGATGGCGAACAGCGCCATGGCCGTGGAGTTCATCCTGTATATGAACAGGCAGGCAGAGAACAGCATGGTCGACAGGGAGAGGGCCATCATGATGATGTGGTGCTCCATCCCGTATTCGGGGACCACGAGTTTTGACAGTCCGTACCATATGAGCATCAGTCCGCAGACCAGCATGGCTGCCGCCCTCGTGGTGCTGGGTCCGTTCCTCTTCGGATCCTCGGAGATGCGGTCCTTCCTCCAGGTGAACCACGCGTCCGGTGCAAGGCGGAGCTTCGTCTCATACTCGATCCATAGCGTGATCGCGGTCATCCCGGTGGCGATCTTCAGTATCGCGGCCAGGAGTACGATCACCTTGGTGTCGGTGGTGAAGAGGCCCGACAGGAAGTTCACCATGAGGATCAGGGCCATGGTCATGTTGAGGTATTCGCCGCAGTTGAAGTTGTGACATGCCCCGACTACGGTGTATCCCGCCATGACGATGTTCAGGAGCATGGGCATCTCCAATCCCATGATGCTCAGGGTGGCGCTGAGGATGGCGTACATGGATATCAGGAACAGCGATGTCCCCGTACCCTTGTTCCCGCTCAGGACGCCGCAGACTCCGAAGGCCATGGCGATGGATGCCAGGATCAGACGGACGGTCTGGATCTCGGGGCTTCCGGGTTGACTCACGGTTCCGAAGTTGTAGATCAGGGTTAGGAACGTCATGATCATCAACCCGACGCTCTCCACCAGCAAGATAAGGTACTGTCTCGTAGACTGGGTGCTGCTGTATCCCTCATAGACCTTGGCACTTCCGCCGATGCACAGTCTGTACGATTTCTTGGCGGCCGTGACCAGGAATATGATGCCGGAACCCAGGAATCCCAGTGAGGCGACAATGTTCGTATCGTCCATAGGACCGAATGTGAGGGCTATCCCGAGCATAAGGGTCCCGATGCATCTCCATCCTTGCCCGCGGCGCATGAAGACGAAGGATGCGACGGAGAATCCCACGAACATGAACAGATTCGCCAGGATGAAGCTGTGGGTTCCGAAAGTCATGTCCGCCACGGTGAACATCAGCACGGACACGCCCGAAAGGATGAACATCATGGCCTCAGTGACCATCCTGGCGTACATCGCCAGCACGGATACCAGGAGGACCGCGGCGGAAACGGAGAGCATCAGCGAGTCCATGCATCCCGGGTCGGTCCAGTAGTCCCCGATGATCCAATGGTTGACCTCCACGAACGATACGAATGCGAGGCATGACAGGAGCAGCATCCCCACTGTGAGTACGGGTGCGGCCCGGTTCAGTTCATTCGGGACCTTCTCGTCCGGGGTCCGTTTGGAACCGTACTCGAGTATGGCGGTGACCATCATGCAGACGGACATGGTTGCGAATCCGAGAGAGAAAACGATGTCGGAATCGATGACCAGGCACAGGAGCATGCTCGACCACAGTACAGTGGTGCCGATGGACAGGATGCGGTCCTCCGACAACCACAGTATCGTTCCGATGGTGATTACCGCCGGTACCATCAACGGTATTATGAGGTCCGAAAGGGTGGATCCGAAGACACTGCAGATGGACCACATGAGGTCGCATACAGCTAACAGGAACAACAGCATCCCTCTGGCCAGACTCCCTTTCATCATCATGGGGACGGACATCAGTGCGATCATCATCGATGACATGGCCCCGACCGCATCCGTCAGGCCGGTCTCGAAGGGTATCGCGATCATCATGAGCTGGATCGAACCGAGACAAAGGCACGGAAGGGTCATGGATGAGCGGTTGCCCTCATCATACAGTCCGGACCTCAGGCGCATGATGCCCTTGAATCCTCTTCCGGCAATGATTATGAACATCATCCCCGCGAGTAGCAGAAGCGATCCGCTCAACAGCATATCCAGTTTGCCGGGCAGGTTCTCGCAGATTATTGCCGCCACGAGCACCATCGAGGCGACTGATTGGAATATCCCGCCACGTCTCCACATGAGGATGCCGCACAGTCCGATCGGGAACGCGAAGGCTAGGTCCAGGATGCCGAGGTCTTCCGCATGAGCCAGAAGGTCACCTACCACGAACATGAACGATGACAATCCGACGGTCATGGACAGGACCGCCACCAGGGTGTGCCTCTTTCCGAGGCAGATCACGGACATCACCAGTATGAAGCAGGAGAGGATACCCTTAGAGAGCTCGTACATGCCGCAGTCGCCCCACTCCATACCGAGCAGATGGGTTAGGCTGTGGAAGCCGCTCCACATCATGAGCAGGCCCATGAGCGCGAACAGCGCCAGGGACGTGTTGAATCCGGTCTC
>JBJEIK010000229.1:0-7556 GCA_051876975.1 Candidatus Methanomethylophilaceae archaeon | reverse complement strand
AAACCACCCCTACATCCGACCACACCCTGCCATCGGATCCCAACAACCTGTGGAAGAACATATGCGGAAACGATGATTCGGGACGGGGATCACGGACGACCGAGTATTGACTCCACCGCCTTTCCGATCCAATCCCTCTCGGACAGGGCGTGCTGATGCATGTACGATCCGATGCAGTTGTCCCTGACGAGGCCGTCCCTCTTACCTGCGATACCTTGTCCGCGCTCGACATCGAACCCGAACCTGGAACCGCCCTTGGGGAACACATCGGAGTAATGGTATTCATGGGCACGGACAGTACCCGAGAAAACGGGATTGAGGTCGTTGGCGTGTGCTATCACATACGTGGGTCCGTGCCTGACGCCGGTCATCCTCGACTCCGCATCGAACACACCGGACATCCTGTGCTCCGCACCGTCCTTGTCCGTGATCGAGGAGCACATGGTCATCAGACCGCCGCATTCCCCTATGACCGTCTTCCCGTCGTCCGCAGCCGTCCTCAGACCTTCGAGATAGTCGGTGTTGGAGGACAGCTTCTCGGCATAGAGCTCGGGATATCCCCCTCCGAGATAGTATAGGTCCGCTTCCGGCAGTGGATCCCCGTCGGTCGGTCTGAAGGTGGTCACATCGAATCCCGATGCCTCCAGGCACTCGATGTTCTCCCTATAGTAGAAGCAGTACGAATCATCCATTGGAACCGCCGCCCTGAGACCGCAGTCCCTCTCCGTGTACGGCGATGAATCCGGGAGTTCCGCATGGGATGATTCGGCTATGTCCATGACCCTGTCCAGGTCGATCGGTTCGGTGAGCTCCTGCAGCGGGGTGATCTCCCTCTCGGCGAAGGACTGGAGGGTCTTCAGGCCGAGGTACCTCTGCTCCAATGCCTTGTCGGGGTTCTTACGGATCATACCGACCAGCTCCACATCGGGGCAGTAGCGTTCCATGGCCACCTGCAGCTTGCCCATGTGCTGCGGCCCGGAGACGTTGTTCAGGATCACTCCTGCGATGTCCACATCGGGATCGAAGGATCTGAATCCGTTCACCATCGCCGCTGCGCTCCTGGTGAGGGAACGGGCATCGACGATCAATATGACGGGGAATCCCAGTAGTTTGGCCAGATGTGCTGTGGATCCGGTGTCGTCGTCCCCCTTGAATCCCTCGAAGAGTCCCCTGACGCCCTCTATGACGCACATGTCCGCATCCTTGGAGGCGTATCCGACCAGATTGCGGATGGTGTCGTCGTCCATCAGGAAGGAGTCCAGGTTCCTGGCGGGCCTTCCTGTGGCGGCGGTGTGGTACATCGGATCGATGAAATCGGGCCCGGCCTTGAACGCCTGCACCTTCATCGTCTTCGACAGACGGGACATGAGACCGGTGGTGATCGATGTCTTGCCGACACCGCTGCCGGTCCCGGAGAGGACGACCCCCTTCATCGGAGCAGCTCCCTGAGGGTCTCCGCGGTCTCCAGCGGGACTATGCTGTGGGCGCCCATGACCATCGAATGGGACGAGATCTCGCCGACGGCCCACCTGTATCCCAGGTTGAGGTAGTTGGCGAGCTGCCTGGGCTGGTCCGTTATGAGGATGTCGTCTACACCCATTTCGGGATATGCATGGCAGATCCCCATCAGAACGAGGAGATCGGGTTTGAAAGAATCCACAGCCTCCTTCATCCTGTCACCGAGGATGGAGTACTCGTCCAATCCCCCCGTGACCACATCGATCTTCACACCCTTGGAATCGAGGTCGGCGTAGATCTCCCTGCAGTAGTTCCTGATCCTCGGGAGTCCGAGCTTCGGATCCATGTTGGCAACGAACAGCGTCTCCCCGCCGAGCTTCCTCCTGGCACGGTCGACGGCCTCGAACATGTCGGCGAAACGATACGCCAGCTCCTTCTTGGCATCCATCACCACGGCCACCCTGCCTCCCTCGGATAGGACCTCTATGATCCTCTTGCACACGTGGAGCTTGGTCGGACTCGTAGCCGGAGGGAGGTAGTCCCTGGATGCCATCCCGACGCTCTTCTCCAGACGGGTTGCGGCCTTCATCAGGGACACCTGCCTGTCGCATTCCTCCTTGGTGATGAGCTCCGCATCCCTTCCCGCCTCCAGGGCCTTGATGGCCCCGCGGGTGTTGTCGCCCATGCATCCGTGGCAGTCCACGGGGAACACGTTGGCATCTATCCCGGCCTTGCGGATGGCCTTGGCCATGTCCTCGCCGATGATCATGCTCGCACACGTTCCGATGACGGCCACGGTCTTGGGGTGGAACTTCTCCTCCACCTGTTTGAGTGTGTTGATGAGAGGTTCCGATGCGCCGAAGATGAGGTCGTTGTCCCTCATACCGGAGGTGACGACCCTGACATCCGCCTCCTCCAGCATCCTGGATGCCATGAAACCGCATCCTGCGGGTCCGTGCACCACGACGACATCCACATCCATGTCGCGCAGAGTGTACATGGCGGCGATGATGGGGTTGGGACGGGGGTGGATGATGTTCCTCACTGATAGGCCTCCTTGACGAACTCTATCAGGATCCTCACATCGGACGGGATCTCGGGACGGTTGCCGTCCCCCTCGGTTATCACCATGGGGACACCGTACGAGGATACCACCTTCTCTATCTCCGCCCTGTCCATCTTGTCGCAGACCTTCCTGCTGATGGGGTCCAGGAGGATCATCGCACCGTCCAGGGCATCCATCATCTTCAGACAGGACAGCGTCCTCTCGATGGAGATGTGGGATATGCCGGGGTTGCGCTCCCTGATGACGGTCCTACCACCGTCTCCGACGATCTCTCCCCTTCCGGGAACGCCCTTGAATGTCTCCAGGGACCTGATGACCGATTCCCTGGGAATGCCCATGACATGGCAGACCTCCAGGGCCAGGTCCATCGCCTGGATGTACTGTATGGAGATGTATCCGGGATCGAGGGTTGTCTCGGTGACGCCGTCGTAATCCACAGACACCTTCAACCCCTCACCAAGCCTGGGCTCGGACAGGACCTTCACCCTTCCGCCGTAGGGGGTGAGGTTCTTGGTGTATCTGGACCAGAACTCCCTCTCCTCCGCAAGGACGATGTTGGTCTTTGAGCAGAGGATGTCCTTCTTCGCATCGGATGCCTTCAGGGTCTTCTTCGCTATACCGTAGTCCTCCACCAGGTTCGTTATGCAGGCGATGTCCGCCACACCGGAACCTCCGAGAGAGACCTCGCAGACGATGGCGTCGTAGTCCCCTGCGGCCATGGTCATGATGTAGGAAGGTGCGATGCTCACATGCCTCTCGATCCTGTGACCATCATCGGTCCAGGGTCCCTCCCCCCTCGACGAGTGCAGGAGGACCTTCCTACCGGCATCGTGGAGCATCTTGGCGATGAGATAGCAGGAACTGGTCTTCCCCTTGACGCCTGTGACCTCTATCCTGAACCTCCGGTCGTCGATGAAGCGTCCCACCTCATGGCTGAACGACCTTATCTCCCCGGGATCGGCACCCTCGAGGAATGCCCTGGTGCAATGGGTGGGCATCACCGTCAGATCGAACGACTCTGGAGGAACGGAATCCATGACCCTTGCCCCGGATCTCCTCAGGTCCTCCTTCATCTCCGGGGACGCGATGTGGTACACGTCGCAACAGGTGACATCATCACCCTCCGACAGGTACCTCTGGGCGAGGACGTTCCCTCCGTGCACGAGATCCACTATCAGGACACGCAAGCTATCACCACTCGTACTTCCTCAGCTTCTCCACGAGCACATCGCACAGACGGGGGTCTCCGCCGATGGGTACGGCGTACTTGACCTCCACATCCCTTCCGTTCCTGTGGACGATACCGCCGTCGGAGAACTCCTGGATGCCGAGCTTGGCGGGGACATCCCTGGTGAGATGCGCCCCCAGCGAGATGAACAGGGGCAGTGCGATGATCTCCTCCGCACCCTCGTCCATCATCTGCAGGATTATGTCCTCGATCTTGGGCTCGTTGAACTCGTTGTAGCCCACGAAGACGTTCTCGTATCCCCTCTCCCTGAGACGGGATGCGTTGAGTGTCATGATGTCGGAGTTGAACGAGAGCCTGGAACCGTGTCCCATGACCAGGATGTAGGTGTTTTTCCCGGGGGTCTTGAGCTCCTCCACCCTCTCGCAGAGGATGTCCGTCATGTTCTCGTCCTCGCCGAATGGCTGCTCCAGATGGATGGTGACCTTCCTCCCGTTGACCTCCGCCTCGCCTCCAGTGGAGTTCCTCTCCAATCCGAGATGCTTCATGGGGATGTCCCTGGTGACGTGGAGTCCGGATGCCACGAAGAACGGGAGCACGACTATGTCGTCGAATCCGTCCTCGACCATCTCCTCCAACGCATCCTTGATCAGCGGGATCGATGTCTCGTTGAACCCGATGTACACATCCGGGAACCCTTTGGACCTGAGCAGGTCCGCCTGCATCTCCATGACCCCTTTGTTGAACGAGAACCTAGAACCGTGACCTGCGATGAGAACTCCTCTCTTAACCATGAAAAATCAATCCTCCAACCTCATGCCGCCGGAGATGTCCTCCGAACCGGCGTATACCTTGTCGGCAAGCTCCCTGTAGGAAGCGGCCATGTCCGAATCGGGCTCGCCCGAGACGACGGTGACCCCCTTCGCCTCGCATCTCTGGACCGCCGGATCCCTGCGTATCCTGTGGATTACGTCGGTGTCCATCTCGGCGGCAGCCTTGTCCACCAAGGCGTCCTCGTCCTCCACCCCGCGGGAGTTCTGGATGATCCCGCCCAGACGGGCGTATCCGTCATGGGTGAAGTCGTTGACGGCGTACGCGATGTTGCTAGCCGCGTACAGGGCCATCATCTCCCCGGATGTGACGATGAAGACGTCCCTGGCATACCCGTTCCTGATGGGCATGGCGAAACCTCCGCACACGACATCCCCCAGGACATCGTACAGGATGACGTCGGGACGGTAGCTGTCGATGACATCCAGCTCCTCCAGCTTCTCGAAGGCGGCGATGATGCCGCGTCCGGCGCATCCGACCCCGGGCCTGGGACCTCCGCACTCCACGCAGAGCACCCCGTTCTCACCCTCATGGATCATATCCTCCAATTCCGGGTCGGGGTTGTCGCGCATCGTCTCCAGCACGGTGGGGATCCTCCCTCCCGTCAGGAGCTTGGTGGAGTCGGCCTTGGGATCGCAACCGATCTGCATGACCTTCAGACCGCGCTGCGCCAAGGCCGTGGATATGTTTGCCGATGTGGTCGACTTCCCAATTCCGCCCTTGCCGTAGACAGCGATCCTTCTCATGCTCCCTTCGAATGCCAGTTGCTTATTAATACTTTCAGATTCAATCGTAACACTCGATGGAGATATCATCCAGTTGCCCGACGCAGGCAGTTATTCCCAACCGAAACCATCCCCTAACCACATATTCTGATGAGAATAAGGTGGAAACCGTGTGAAAAGCTGGACAGATGACGGTCAGATCTCACAATTCAATTTATACACTGAACCTCCTTATGCATCCCTATTTCATATAGAGGCCGAACAGGTACGGAGCGGGAGAAAGTGGCCAAGACTTACGAGGAGATCAACAGCAGGATTAGAGCCGGGGAGGCGGTCGTCATGACCGCGGAGGAGGTCGTGGACCTCGTCAGGGAGAAGGGTGCCGAGAGGGCGGCCGAGGAGGTGGACGTGGTGACCACGGGAACCTTCGGGGCCATGTGCTCCTCGGGTGCGTTCCTCAACCTCGGTCATGCGGATCCCCCGATAAGGATGACGAACATCAGGCTCAACGGGGTCGAGGCCTACGGAGGACTGGCGGCTGTGGACACCTACATCGGTGCCACATCGCTCATCGATCCCCCGGGGACCGGATACGGCGGAGCCCATGTGATCGAGGACCTCATATCCGGGAAGAAGGTGCATCTCGTCGCCACGGGTCCGGGGACCGACTGCTACGTCAGGAAGAGCATCGAGACCGACATCTCCCTGGACGACATCAACGAGGCCTACCTCTACAACCCCCGCAACTGTTACCAGAACTACGGCATCGCCACCAACACATCCGACAGGACCATCTACACCTACATGGGGAAGCTCCTGCCCAGGATGAAGAACGCCACCTACAGCTCCGCCGGAACCCTGTCACCTCTGCTCAACGACCCCCATCTCGACACCATCGGCATGGGGACCAGGATATTCCTCGCGGGAGGCGAGGGATACGTGTCCTGGCAGGGAACCCAGTTCAAGACCACCGTGGAGGAGGTCAATGGAGTGCCCGTCGGAGGCTCCAGGACCCTCGCCGTCATCGGCGACATGAAACAGATGGATCCCAGGTTCGTCAGGGGACTGGACATCACCGGATACGGGATCTCCCTGGCCATCGGTATCGGAATCCCCATCCCGATCCTCAACGCGGATATCATGAGGAACTGCGCCATATCGGACGAGGACATCTACGCGGAGATGGTCGACTACAGCCTCCCCTCGGGAAGGACCTGCATGCAGAGGTACAACTACGCACAGCTCCGCAGCGGCAGCATCGAATACCAGGGAAGGACGATCAGGACATCGTCCATGTCATCACTGGCAGGGGCCAGGAAGGTTGCGGACACCCTCAAGGACTGGATTGAGCACGGGGAGTTCCTGCTCAACGAACCCTGCCTGTCCCTGCCGAAGGAAGGGAAGCTCAAGGGTCTCAAAGAAGGAGGTCAGTGAGATGGAAGCGAAGTACAGGATCGATTTCGACGAAGGCAACGTGCTCGAATCCGTGACCTACACACTGGTCTCCGAGTACGACCTCAAACCCAACGTCCTCAGGGCGGACATAGCGGGAGACGGAAGCGGATTCATGCTCCTGAGCGTCATCGGCGACTGCGACGACGTCATACTCGGCATGAACTACCTCAGGGAGATCGGATTCAAGGTAAAGGAGCTCACGGGACACATCTCCCACGACTACGACAGATGCTGGAGCTGCGGAGCATGTGTGTCCGTATGCCCCACGAAGTCCATCCACCACGAGAAGGGAACCATGCTGGTGAAGCTGAACACCAACACATGCATCGCATGCGGGTCCTGCATCAACGCCTGCTCCGTCAAGGCGATACAGCTCGAGATATGAGAACACGTTTCCAATACAGGGAGACCATCCTCACCGTCGTGTGCGACGACGGGATGGAGGGGCACATATCCGACGGGGTGTTCGAGGCACGTTCCATCATCGAGAGGAAGATCGCAGAGGACCCCTTCTTCGGGATAACGTACGACCCGTATCCCGTCTCGGAAAAAGACGACCCCCTCATACAGAGCATGTGCAGGGCATCGGAGCTCGCAGGCGTGGGCCCGATGGCAGGGGTCGCGGGGGCGGTCGCACTCCGTACCGCCGAGAGGCTTGTGGAAGCCGGTTCGTCGATAGCGATCGTGGAGAACGGAGGGGACATCGCATTCCTTTCGAAGAAGCCCTCCGCCATCGGTATATTCGCCGATCACCCGGTTCTGACGGACATGGCGTTCCTAATGGAATCGGATCGCATCACCGGGATATGCTCTTCATCTAGGACCGTCGGACCCT
>JBJEIK010000228.1:0-7574 GCA_051876975.1 Candidatus Methanomethylophilaceae archaeon | reverse complement strand
CCGATCTCTCCGAGTACATGTCCATGATAATGGGTGCCAGGGAATGTGTGTACATGACCTTCGAGTATCTGGTCCCCAACGAGGTCCTTTACAACAGCATGAGGCTCGCGGTCTTCTCCGGTGCGGAGGTGCATCTCATCATCCCCCGTAGGGGAAGGCACTGGTACCAGGCATGGAACAGCCTCTCCGCATCCAACGAGCTGATGCTCTCAGGAGTGCACGTCTACTTCACCGACAAGCGCACGATGAGGAATGTCGTGCTCTGCGACGGGAGGATGTGCTCCATGGGCTCGGCCGTGTTCAACACCCGTTCGATGAGGTACGACTTCACCACCAACGTCCTGGCCTTCTCCGAGACGTTGGCATCCCAGGTGGAGGGTTTCTTCAAGGAGGAGCTCGCATCCGCCGTGGAGTGCCATCCCGAGGAGTATGCCGACAGGTCCTTCTCTGATAAGATGAAGATCGTCTTCTCCCGCATGATGATGTTCTTCAACTGACCTGGGGGTCTTTGGCAACCTTTATAAACGATTCCCTTATAGCACCGATTCACAGGTGTTCAAATGGTAGATTTCAAAGCTATCGTCAACGATGTGAAGACCGGTAAGTCCTACAACGTTACCGTCTCTGGTCACCACGCGAACTCTCTGATCGGTAAGAGCATCGGAGAGGTCGTGGATGGAATTTTCGTCGGTCTCCCCGGCTACAAGGTCAAGATCACCGGCGGATCCGATGGAAACGGAACCCCCATGAGGTCCGATCTCCCCGGAACAAAGAGGGTCAAGCTCCTCCTGTCCGACAGCAAGGGATTCCACGAGAAGTACCCCGGCCAGAGGAAGAGAACCGCAATCCGCGGATCCACTGTCTCCGCAGAGATCGTTCAGATCAACATGGCCGTTGCAGAGTACGGACCCAAGTCCATCGAGGAGTGCCTCAACCCCGCTGAGGGTGAGGCTGCGGAGAACTGATGAAAGTTCCAAAGCAGCCCGAGATCAACATCGGAATGATCGGTCACGTCGACCACGGAAAGACCACTCTGACAAAGGCCCTTTCCGGTGAGTGGACCGACCGTCACTCCGAGGAGTTGAAGAGAGGCATCTCTATTCGTCTCGGGTACGCAGATGTGGCGTTCTACAAGTGCCCCCAATGCCAGGGGCCTCTGGCGTACGGAACCAGCAAGAAGTGTAAGAGCTGCGGTGCTGACACGGAGTTCCTCAGAGCGGTGTCCTTCGTGGACGCCCCCGGTCACGAGACCCTGATGGCAACGATGCTGTCCGGAGCCGCACTCATGGACGGAGCCCTCCTCCTGGTGGCTGCGAACGAGAAGTGTCCCCAGCCCCAGACCAAGGAGCATCTGATGGCGCTCTCGATCATCGGTATCGAGAACATCATCATCGTCCAGAACAAGATCGATATCGTCAGCAGGGAGCAGGCGATCGAGAACTACAAGCAGATCAAGGAGTTCGTCAAGGGAACGATCGCGGAGAACGCTCCGATCATCCCCATCTCGGCCAACCGCGGAGTCAACATCGACATGCTCATCGAGGCTATCGAGGAGCACATCGTGGCCAAGGTCCAGAGGAACCCCGACGCATCCCCGCTCATGCATGTGGCACGTTCCTTCGACATCAACTCCCCCGGTACCAAACCGGAGGATCTGAAGGGAGGTGTCCTCGGAGGTACCCTCATCCAGGGAACCCTCAGGGTCGGGGACGACATCGAGATCTCGCCCGGTAGGAAGACCGAGGTCGCGGGAAAGACCGTCTACGAGAGGATCACCGCGAAGGTCGTCTCACTGGAGGCCGGAGGAAGAAGTGTGAAGGAGGTTCTCCCCGGAGGACTCATCGCAATCGGTACCGGTCTCGACGCATCCATCACCAAGTCCGACGGACTGACAGGAAGGGTCATCGGTGTCCCCGGTGAGCTTCCCCAGGTCGTCCACGACTTCAGGATGAAGACCACCCTGCTCGACCGTGTCGTAGGTTCGTCTTCCGAGCTCTCCGTCGAGGACATCAAGAGCAACGAGCCCCTGATGCTCAGCGTCGGTACGGCCACCACTGTCGGTGTCGTCAAGAGCGCCAGGAACGGTTCCGCCGAGGTCGCCCTCAAGATCCCCGTGTGCATCCTGCCCGGACAGAGGGTCGCCATCTCCAGAAGGATCTCCAACAAGTGGAGACTCATCGGATACGGTATCGTAGAACAGTGAGACCATGCAGACCGTGGTTCTCGACACAAACGCCTTACTCATGCCTTTTGAGATCAGGATCAACCTCGACCTCGCCCTCAGGGACCTCCTTGGGGAGGCGAGGATCGTGGTCCCTGGACCTCTGGTCGGGGAGCTCAAGCACCTCGACCACAGGTTCGCCAAGGCGGCCATAGCCCTTGCGCGCAAATACGAGATCATCCCCACCGAGTACACCGGCGACAATGCCGTGGTCGAACTGGCCTTCAAGACCGGAGGCTATGTCCTGACCAACGACAAGGAGCTCCGCAGGAGGCTCAGGAAGGAGAATGTCCCGATCATCTATCTGCGCTCGGGAACGCATCTCGCCATCGATACCTATCTCGGCGAGTGAGTATCAGGACATCTTAGCGAGTTCCTCTTCCTCAAGGACCTTGTACGCAACCTTCCCGACCAAGGTCTTCGGGAGGTCATCCCTGAACTCTATATCCGACGGTAGGGAGTACTTAGCGACCCATTTCCGTATGTGCTCCATTATCTCGTCCTTCACCTGCTGTGACGGTTCGATACCGGGTTTCAGGGTGATGAACGCCTTGATCCTCTGCTGTTTTATCGGATCGGGGATGCCTATGACACAGCTCATGCTGACCTTCTCATAGGCATCGATCACATTCTCCAGCTGTGACGGGAACACGTTGTATCCGTTGGTGATGATCATCCTCTTGAGACGTTGGATGAAGTAGATGAATCCGTCCCTGTCCATCTTTCCGAGGTCTCCGGTGTGCACCCACCTCATCCCGTCCGGGTGATCCCTCAGTGTTTTGGAGTTCTCCTCCTCGTGACCGTTGTATCCGATCATCACTGTGGGTCCTGCGAGACATATCTCCCCTGTCTCGCCGTAGGCAAGTTCCCTGTCGGTCCCCGGTTCCACTATCTTGTAGTACATATCCGGAAGTGGGACACCTATGGACCCCTCTCTGGAGGTGTGGATGGGTGTGAGGCATGATGCGGTGACGCATTCCGTGAGACCGTATCCTTCTCTGATCTGCACTTTCGCCTTGTGCTCGTTCAGATAGAGGTCCATCTTCTTCTTCAGTTCCACGGACAGGCTGTCCCCTCCGGAGAATATCCCTTTGAGGAACGACAGGTCCGCCTTCATCATCCTGGGCATGCGGATGAGGGCCTCGAACAGTGCCGGCACACCTGCGATGTAGTTGCATTTGTACTTCAGCATCAGTTTCACGTAGCTGTCCGGGGTGAACCTGGGCACCAGCACGCAACTGCCTCCCTCGCACAGGGTGGTGTGTATGGATATCCCCAATCCGAATCCGTGGAATATCGGCATCACCGCAAGCATCCTGTCACCTATCTCATATCCGGGATTCACGCTGGCGATCTGTTTGGAGAGGGCGTTCAGGTTGTAGCTGCTCAGGCAGACCCCCTTGCTGACGCCTGTCGTCCCTCCGGAGTAGAGGATGACGGATGTTTCCCTGGAGTCTCTCTCGTTCCTGTACTCTCCCTCGAACCTGTCTCCAGATGTTAGGAAATCGTCCCACATGAGGACGGGGGCATCCGACGGAACCTTCTCATGTTTGCGTCCCTCGGTGAGGTTGTATCCGAAACGGACGATCGGTCCAACCTCATCTTTTATAGATGTGATTATGAGGGTTTCGAGATTCACATCCTCCCTCACATTCCTGAACTTACCGTAGAACTGGTCCAGTGTGATGGCGACCTTCGACCCGGATTGCTCCAGATAGTACTGGATCTCCTTCTCCGCGGAGAGAGGATGGACCATGTTCGACACGGCACCTATCATGTTGACCGCATAGAACATGCAGACCGCCTGAGGGCAGTTGGGCAGGGCGATGGTGACCCTGTCGCCTTTGGACACACCTATCGCCTTCAATGAACGGGCGATACGACGGATCTTCTCCATCATGCGGGAATAGGAGGTTCTCCTGCCGAAGAAGATGTATGCATCCATATCCGGATGTGTTTCCGCGGTCCTCTCCACAAGGCCCACCATGGAGCACTCAGGGTATTCAAGGTGCGAGGGAAGGTCGTCTAGGATCTTCAACCAGGGTGCCTGTACGTTGTTAAACTCGGAGCTCAATCGGATCCCTCATAGGAATATCAAGTAGTTCGGGTTTGGAAAGGATCTGTTGCAGGACCTTCATGGAATGGGCGAAGTACATCCCGTCGGCGATGCGCTCATCCATGGTGATCCCGACATCCACCACCTTGCGGACCTCGCGGGTACCGTCGTCGTTCAGGACCTCCTTGTTGTGGATGGTCCCGATGGTGGCGACTATGGAGTTCGTCCCATAGTTGTTGAGATGGTGGTATACGCTGGGGCATCCGATGGATCCCAGGTTGGAAAGCAGGACCGTGCAGAAGTTCGGATCCCCATTCGTGATGGATCTGGGGGTCTTCCCGTAGAAGTCCAGTATGCGGACGATCCCCATGACGAGCATCATAAGTGGTCTGGGGACCTTCGAGAATGTGTCCAGGGTCTTGTCCACGCCATAAGATTCGGATTCACGGACCTGTCTCACAGAGCCGGTGATCTCATCGGTGACCTTCCTGAGGGTCCAGTTATCGTCCACCTCGGTTATGACGAGGGATTCGCGGCTTCCGTCCTGGAAGTCCCTGCGGGCGACGAACGCCATCGATGTTCTATGGCGCATGTACATCCTGCGTCCGGAGATGTAGATGTTGAGGTCCGGGCGGAGCTGGATGAGGCGTGCGACGGCCATGATGATGCAGTGGAAGAACTTGGTGCGATCACCCGTCTCTGTCGCGTTCCTCTCCTCAAGGAACGATATCAGCTCGGTGACATCGAACTCCTGGTTGATGTAAACCTCCGCATCCGTGCGTTTGTTCATCAGATGCGGCATGATGGCGTGGAGTCCGTCGACATCGCGGATCCAACGTGCGTCCCGGCGGTCGCCCCAGCGTCTCCTATCATCGTCCATGGTAGCAGACGGATTGAATAGCGCCGGCGTATAAATTAGTTCACGGGAGTAGTATTCCGATAAACCCGAAGGATGTGGTAAATGGTTTTCCGGCCCTCGTGGGGAGGGCTCAGATGAGTGGTTCCGGTGGTGTCTGAGGGGTGGATCCGTCCCAAGGTTCCAGACTGAGCTGTTCGAGTTTGGACAGGACCAATCCCTTCCCTTTCTCCGTCACCCCGTATATCGGGACCTTGGTTCCGGCGACCATAACATCCGGTCTGCGGGATGCTTCTTCTCTCAGCGCTCTGGATGCGCAAGCGGTGATGATGTCGAAGGTGTCGAACGCCTTCTTCGCATCGTCATCCGACATCCCCGATGTGTGGACACCCACGATGACCGCGTTGTCCCCGTACATGTCCCTGATCGCCATGGCGTCCGAGACGGAAGGGGTCGTCACCGCCACCGTCCTGTGCTTCATGGAGAACGCTTTGCCGACGCCGGCCACCATGTCGATCTCCGCCGTTTCGGGGTCCAGCATGTTCTCCCTCCCGACGGCCTCCACGACCTTCGGTATGGGTTCCGTCTCGCATATGCCGGAGATGCGTCCGCCCATCCCCTGCAGGATGCACGGGTTCGTGATCACGGCCGTTCCGCATCCGTCGGCGGCTATGACGGCTGCATCGATGGTCTTCTGTCTGAGGGCATGGCTGAGGATCTCGGAGACACCGAACGATATGACGTCGTCCATCTCGGTGACCCTGTCCTCGGTGCACATGCCGAAGGACGAGATCCTGTACTCTATGTTCTCCCTGATAGTGTCGGTGTTGAGCTCCTCGATGCCCCTGTACTTCTTGAACAGGGGGCAGTGTTTCACCTTCGGTTCGGAGATCTCCACGACCTTGCCGTCTTCTATGACGACACGGCTCATGCCGAGGCATTCCATGACGTGTCTGGACACGCTTCTGCCTCACTCGATGACTTCGATGCTATTGATGACGACGTCCTGGAGGGGCTTGTCGTTCCTGTCGGTTTCGACGCGTCCGATCCTGTCGACCACGTCCATTCCCTCGATGACTGTTCCGAAGACGGGGTGTGCGTAGGGGGTCTGGGGGTTCTCCTTGTCCAGGTATGTGTTGTTGACGGTGTTGATGAAGAACTGGCTTCCTCCGGTGTTGGGGCGTCCGGTGTTGGCCATGGCGATGGTTCCCCTGATGTTGGAGTGTCCGGTTCCGAACTCGTCCTGGATGTTGTATCCGGGTCCGCCCATTCCGGTTCCGGTGGGGTCCCCACCCTGGATCATGAATCCGTCGATGACCCTGTGGAAGATGACTCCGTCGTAGAATCCCTTTTTCGCGAGCTCGACGAAGTTGCCCGTGGTGATGGGCATGTCGTCGTGCATCTGGATCTTGATGTCTCCCATTGTGGTGTGCATGATGACTGTGGTCATAGACGGGTGATGGTCGGGTGTTTGAGAAAAAGATGTCGGGGGAATCCCCCGATATTGTGGTGGATCATCTGCGGTCGCGGCGTCCCCTGTCGTTGTATCCGCCGTTCCTTCCGCCGGATCTTCCACCCGGGCCCCTTCTCTGACCCTTGTCGAAGTAGCCGTCGTCCACGAAGATGGAATCGAAGGTGGCGAGGTCGCCCATGGCCTCGAACTGGCTGCGGACATACTCCTTGGCTGCCTCGTCCTGACAGACCTTGGCGAGCCATTTGACGGCGGGGAGTGTGGGGTCTCCGAACATCTCGAAGTACAGCTTGGCCGCGGAGACATCCGCACCCACATCGTGAAGGGCGTACACGAGCTGTTTGCACTGCCTGTCCTCCACGGATGCCATGTCGATCAGGAGGTCCCTGCAGCCCTCGATGCCATCGCGGTAGTTCTTCTTCAGCCAATCGATCTCCCTGGCACCGCCCATGGTCCTTCCGACCTCGGCGATCCTCTCGATGTCCCCCTCGCAGTACTTGTCGAGCCAATACGTGTCCGCACCGTCGTAGCTCTCCACGAGCTTCGGGACATCTCCGTTGGCCAGGTAGATTGACGAGAATGATTTCCTGACATCCTTCCTGTTCTGGACGGGTTTGAGTTCCTCCATGGCCTCGTCGGAACCTGCCTTGGCGGCTTCGATCATCAGGGGGATCCATTCCACCTCGTTCCTCTGGAGCTTCTTCGCTTTCAGGAACATGCCGAACGGGGTGTCCTGTATGCCGAACTCCGATTCCATGTTGATTATGATGTCCTTGAGGTCGCTCTTGTACCCGCGTCTGACATACTCCTCCGCATCGTCTCCGGCATCGAGGTATCCTCTGAGGAATCCGGCCTCCGGGAACATCTCCGAGAGTTCCTCCAGTCTGTATGCGGATCCTCTGTCCCCTTTCCTGGCTTTGACGAAGATGGAACGTATGGACTGTTTGAGCTTCTTCTTCTCCTCGTTCCT
>JBJEIK010000227.1:0-7709 GCA_051876975.1 Candidatus Methanomethylophilaceae archaeon | reverse complement strand
GGGAACGACGCCCTGAAGTGGATCATGATCATGGCCGGAGTGTTGATCCTCATTTCCGGTCTGATAGCCCTCGTGGATGCCGCCAAGACCAAAAGCACCATGTCGATGGTCGGCGGTGCGATACAGGTGATATTGGGTATAGTCCTGATAGTGGCAGCCAACCTGTGGGTCGATCTCCTCATGATCATCCTCGGAGCCGTCCTGATCGTCATCGGTCTGGTCAGTCTTGTCCAGCTCAATGGAGGATCCGCCTCCATGGCCAGCAAGGTCGTGACCATCCTCATCGCGGTGATCCTCATCGTCATGGGTGTCCTTGCGATCATCAACCCCGACTCCGCGGCGGAGATCATCATGCTCGTGATCGGAGCGTTCCTGCTCATATCCGGACTGCTCCAGCTGTACGAGGCATACCAGCTCAAGTCCTGCTGATCTCATAGAAAAACCTGAAGAAGGTCCCGTCCCCCGGAACTATGGGGGCATGGGACCGGAAACCGTTTCACAGACCACGTGTCCCTTCGATGGGACACCGTTCTCACTTCTGGTCGACGATCCTGATGATGTGGTAGCCGAACTCGGTCTTCACGGGTCCGACGATCTCCCCGGCCTTTCCCTCGAAGCAGGCCTTCTCGAACTCGGGCACCATGTCGCCCTTGCCGAACCATCCGAGCTTGCCTCCCTTCTTTCCGGAGGGGCATTTGGAGAACCTCTTCGCCAGCTCTGCGAAGTCCTCGCCCTTGGAGAGGCGGATCATGATTCCCTGTGCGTCCCTGGCGTTGGACACCAGGATGTGGTCAGCGTTCACTGATTTAACCATGGACCCGCCCATTGCCTGCAGGATATAATAGTGTCGCATGCCGGATTCGGATTGTATGGATTACACTTATAGGATATTAGAGCATAAATTAATTCCACTTTATGAATGAAAATCAATGAAACAATATTATTTCAATCTTTAAGCATAATAAAGTGCCAATCTATTTATCCCACATCAATTATCGGACTTTGTTCCATCGGGACAGTGTCCGGAAGATGGGATGGATGGGAGTGATATTGATGGTGGATACAGAACCTAGAACGACCGATGACAGGATGAGGGCGCTTGAGGGGAAGCATGTGCTATCGATAATCCTGTACATCAAGGACAGGGGAAGCTGCATGAAGACGGACATCTACAACGATGTCTCCCAGAATCCCAGGTCTTTGGAGAAGGTGGAGGTCCTCGAGTCCATGGGGCTTGTGACCATCGAACCCGTGGACAGGAAGAGGACCAGGATCTCCCTTACCGACAAGGGGCTCGAAGTGGCCGGCAAACTCGAGGAGATCCGTTCGATTCTCTGATCAACGCATGTTGACGTTGGACGGCTGACCGCACCTGAACCTGCTCGCGTTGTTCAGCAGGGAGTCCAGGAGGTACCTGCATCCGCGGGGTCCGACGACGGTCCGGTCCAGCAGGTCGATGTTCCTCATGAACGGCAGCCTCATCTCGATGTACGATGATGCTCCGTCGGTCCTCCTCCCGAGGTCGGCTTCGATCCCGTCGGTGAAAACCACATCTGGTTCCTCCGGCATCGGTCCGTCGACCGCCTCCGGGAAGCCCAGGTTCTCCAGGTAATCCCTTATCTCTGGCAGATACTCCCTGTCTGTCACCCTTATCGATCTGGGGACGAGTCCGAACTTGCTGACCATCCACACGGTGAGGGGATACGCTATCGATGATTCGCATTCCATGCACAGGTTCCTGCATCTCAGTGAGTTCACGCCCTTGTTGAGGTTCAGGAGCCTGTCACGAACCTTTCTTTCATCCCTATCGACCATGGATATCGCCGGGGACGGGTCCAGGTCCATCATCTCCCCTATCTCCGTCAGGAGGTTCCTGATGGCGGTGTAACCGACGGGGGCACCCAGGGACGGACGCAGGGACGGTATCCCGAACCTGGATCCAAGGTATTCCGCGGTCTTTTTGGACCTCTGGGGATGGATCATGATATCCAGTTCCGCATCGGAGATCCCATGGGGGTCCATGTTCCTGCATCCGACGAACATCACGTCGTCGATCCCCATGGCGTTCAGAAGCGGGGTGAGCGTCTCCATTCCGGACTCCCATCCCATGTCAGCCAGACCGTATCCGAGGATGTTGACCGATCTTTTCCCCCTCTTCCCGGAGAGTTGGGATCCCTTCAGTATGGCCTCGGTCATGAAGTCGTATCCTCCGTCGAAGGACAGCATCGAAAGGTCGCAGTCGGGCATTATCGGTCCGCCTCCCACCGGGAGCGAGTGGTCGGAGCACGCGAGTGATGCCGCCAATGTGTCGACCATCGCCGTCCCCTTACCGGAGACTTCCTCTATGGATTCCTTGGCGGCCTCCACCTTCCCCTCGCATCCGAACACCATGTCGTCCCCGTTCAGATATGTGCATGGAAGCCTCGACTGTCTGCTGAAGTAGCGGGACCTGCAGCATCCCTGTCCTTCCGGGGAGTAGGACGGGATGACGTCCCTCATCAGGATCTGCGTCCTGGACCTGCATCCACCGGCACCGTTCACAAGGGTCTCCGTGAATCCCAGTCCCTCGGATGCGAGCACCGCACCCAGTGTACCGTCGGGTTGGACCTTCACAGTCCCGCCTCCCACATCTCCCCTCCGGGGAGGAAAAGGCAGTCCCTCACCCTCCGAGCCCATTCCAGGGCTCCGTCTATGCCGCATCCCCTGGCCATCATGGAGCACCATGGGATCCCCAGCTCCATCGCCCTGGAGTGCTGGTTTGTCACGACCATGTCCGGTCCCATCTCATTCACCCTGTCCTTGAACAAGCAGAACGATCCGTCCCTGATCGTCTCGATCCCCTCGAACGACGGGACGTTCTCGTTGTGGTTGACGAAGTTACCTTTGGCGAAGACAATGAGGTCCACGGTCATGCCCATGTCCTGCAGCGTCGTCACCTGCCACTCTATGTCCGAGTGGGAGTAGCAGTAGACGGCCACATGTCTGCCCTCCATGTCCCTGATGATCGGCGTCATCCCCTCGGTGTACCTCATGAACGCCTCGTACACCCCTTCGGAGGGATCCCTTCCCGTACGTTCGCAGATGGCGTTTATCCATCCCACGGTGTCCCTGAAGCCGATGGGGGTCTCCAGCTTCAGTGCCCTCTGTCTTCCAGTGCGTTCGGATATCATCTCGCACATGCGGTCGTTGATGTTCGACCTGTCCAATTGGATGTCCAGTTCCGCCTTGCAGAATCCCTCGATGTCGGACATCTCGCACAGGTCCAGGAAGAGCATGTTCAGATGCATCCCGATGGAATGCAGGATGCGGTCGATCTCCTCCGTGTTCCTGTCCCTCCCCATGCCGAGGAAGCTCCTGGCGATCAGGTTGACCCCGCCGTCATCCCTTGGGATGTCTTTCTTCATCCTGTCTATCAGCAGGGACATCATCCCCTCGAGGCATCCGAACCTGCTCCCGAGGAAGTTCCCATCGCTCGGGACCGCTGCCACGTCGATCCCCAGTTCCATGGACATCCTCTCGGCTATCGGTCTGAGATCGGTTCCCAGGACCTCGCTGGAACATGTCGGTACAAGGAAGATGTGTCCGAATCCGTCATCGGCCGCCTTCCTGACGGCCCCTTCCAGATACGGGATGTCCCCGATGAACACCCTGTCGCCGTCGAGACGGGAGCTGTATATGTTGCACGGAGGGAGCGGATGGTCCTTCTCCCCCGAGTTCATGTAGAACCTGCGTCTGAAAGCGAACTCCATCAGATTGGCGCAGTTCGCCGGTCCGTGCAGTACCACCGCCAGGTCGTAAACCTTCAGTCCCGCATCCACCGCACCGTGGGATGTGCATGACGGCAGGAGGAAGTTGTCGTTGAACGTGAGGTTCCTCTCGTGGTCGAAGTACTCGAAGGTGCATTCGCGCTTTCTGTTGGATGTCTCCTTCCCCGATGTGATCTCCTTCCCGGAGGCGAGTTCCATCATGGAATCCTCGGACAGGGGCACGGGTTCCACCATGTCGCCGTGCGATTCGATCCTCATTATCAGATCATCGATGATCTTCGCAGTCTTTGATCCCGGGAAGGCCTCCAGGAGCGTCTTGCCCATGGACTCCGCCTCTCCGAACAGCCGGTCCCTAGGTATGTCGCAGATCACCGGGATTCCGGATGCCTCCGAGTAGCGACGGATCATCTCCTCCTCGCCCTCGTCCCCGCGGCGGTTGAACACGATGCCCATGACACATCTCCCGCCGTTGACGTTCCTCATCCCTCTGAGGAGGTTGTTCAGCGCGTACAACGACATGAACTCCCCGGATGACACCAGGATGACCGCATCGACGTTGTCCTTCCTCATCGGATAGGAGAACCCTCCGCACACGACATCGCCCATGACATCGCAGATCCTGTAGTCTGCCTGTACGTCCTCGAGTTTCGAGAACAGCATGGACATACCTTTCCCGGCGCATCCTTCTCCGCAGCTCGCACCTCCGCATTCCACACACTCCACACCCGAATCGGATGTGACCATGCACAGGTTCCTCGGATCGTCCGAGAAGCAGGGGATGCTCCTTCCGCCCGTGAGCAGACGGGTGGAGTCGTGCTTGGGGTCGCATCCCACGTGGAGGACGCTGTGCCCCAGGCGGGACAGACCGTAGGATATGTTGGCTGAAACGGTGGACTTCCCGATCCCACCTTTCCCGTATACGGCGATTCTGTACATGGTGATCGTCCGTGGATGGTTATTTGGATATATAATCCAACTAATCATGTGTACACATGGCGTATGGCGGATACATCCACTGTTTCAACGTTGCCGAACCATCCGACCCTCATGTTTTAAATACGGATGTCATCAAAGGTCTCATGAGCGATTTCAGCAAGCTCTGCAAGACGATGGAGGAGATGGATCCGGACACCTATGTCAGCATAGTGTCCGAGAAATCAGCCGACATCATCGCCGCACTGTCGGCCATCACCCAGGACGGTCTCAGCGGACTCTCGATCTACATCGACTTCCTGCTGTGTGCCGTTGCGGCGGACGGGAAGCTCAGCGAGGAGGAGTTCTACCTGCTCAAGCCCATGCTCCAGAGGGCCGTCGGGATGGAGCTCACCTACGATGATGCGAAGGAAATCTTCTACGCAAGCGGACTGGACAAGCCCAAGGATTACAAGAAGACCATGGACCTCATGGTGGACATCCTCGGGTTGGTCTCACCCAAGCTCAAGGAGGATATTGTCCTCATCTGCATGATGGTATGCGCCGTGGACGGCAAGATATCCATGAAGGAGAAGAAGTGGATCAAGAAGCTCATCGATTGATCCGTACACCACACCGAATTCACCTGTGTTGGTCCCGCGAGGGGCAAGGAGGGGGTCAGACCCCTCCAATAACAATAATATTGGTTTTGTACGGAGGGTCTCCCCTCCGAAGATGTCCATCACTCTATGGGGACGGCCTTGTAGAGTTCTTGGTCAGATTGCCCGACGATCCACCACACCGGCTTCGCCGCGGATACGCAGTCGTCACCGGTGGAGTTCACCGCGAAGTACCTCACATCGCTGAACAGGGACTCCAGGACCTTCACGAATCCGTTCTGTCCGTTGTCGATGAGGAACTGCCTTACATCCTCATCCTTCAATCTGGGGTTCATCACGTCGTTCTTCGTCGCGACGACGGCCATGGGGACGTTGCTGACCTTGTTGGGGCTGACACCGTTGATCTGTGTGTACATGTAATGGAACGACTCGAAGACCTCCGTGGGCGTGGCACCCCTTCCCTGTCTCCTGAGTGCGATGGGGTCGAATGTGAAGATGATGCCGTCGGAGTAGGTGAAGAACTCCTCGAAGAGGATCTTGTTCTCCTTCGCCTCGTACTCCTGACCGGAGATGTCGTTGAAGATGATCTCCCTGTCCTGCAGTGTCCTGGACCTGATGAACATGCATTCGGAGTCCAGTTCCCCGGGTGCGCTCTTGGCCACGACGTCCTTCGCCGCCACCGCACTCTTGGAGATCCCGGGGGTCACCGCTTCCACGGAGACGTCCCTGGTCCTTCCCATCTGCGTTATGGATTTCACGGAGGCGAGCATCAGCGTGGTCTTTCCCGAACCGACGGCACCCACCATGGCGATGGAGATGGGGATGGCCTCCCTGGTCTCGATGTCGGATCCGCAGTAGGGGCAGATGGTCCTGAGCTCTGACCTCTTCCCGGACACACAGGGTATGGGGTGTCCGTTGTTGCAGGTGTGCTTCTTGATCCCGTACACGTTCGGCACGGGGTAGTCAAGTTCGAGTCCGCACTTGCATCTGATCTTGGGTCTCTCGAAGTTCCTCTTGCATTTCGGACATACGGCGTAGTGGGTGCTGCTCTCGTAGTCCTTCCTCTCCTTCTTGGCCGCGGACCTCATCCTGACCGATGTGATACCCTTGACGATGGCGAAGGGGATGACCATGGCGACGGTCATCATGACGGACCAGGGGAGGTAGAGGGGCAGGAGTATTATTGGCAGTATCACCAGTGCCTTGTGCTTCCTGTAGCATGCGGTCAGGAGTCCCCATGGGGCTCCGAGTGCCTTGGCGGTCGCCTTCGGCCTGTGGGTCCACATGTATTCGGCCGGATTCTCCGTTCCTGCGACCTCGAGGGAGGGCTTGGTGGCCATACCCGCTGCCGAGAGAACGAATCCAAGTGCGACGAACACGAGGGAGATGTTCTTCGTCATCTCCGGTTCGGAGGAGATCAGTCCCACGAGCGAATCTATGATGTCGGAGTAGACCTCTATCACCGGCCCTATGTATTCTGACAGGTCCATCCCGAGCGCATCCCCGTTGGGGGCGAAGAGCATTATCGTGACCGCGCCTGTGTTCAGCAGTTCCTGTACCGTCAATAAGAGAGACAGTACGGAGTAAATGAGTGCAATACCGAAGACGGCCCCCACGACCGCCTTGTTCATCCCGTTCATCGGGAGGTGTATCGTTGGCGGTTTCTTTTATCTTTGCGGGGGAGACGGGTGATTGAGAGGGGTCGGAGGGAGAATCCTTTGTAATATTGTATACTTTTGAGTATGTACTATATATCTTACTTGTTGTATGTGTTATTGTATGATATTGGAGTTGTTCCATCGTACGGCGGGAAGGGCGGATAGTCGTAAGAAGTCCGGTCCAATGTCTCAGGTCAATGGTTCAGGAAGGGGATCTGGCGATTGTAAGAGTGACCGCACAGTATCCCCATTAAATGGAGAGGACGGAATCGGAACGGATGGGAAGACGATGGTTACGGAAGCAACTAGTTGCAATGTGTTGTATCATACTATACCGATGATTAACGGACGTCCTGACAGAAGGAAGATGATAGCTGGATCCAGCTTGTGGTTCGGCGGTTGTTCCTTGAGGGACATGAAGAGGATCCGCAGGTTCATCCTCAGGAGATGTTCCGATGGGGGACAGTTGACACACGATCAGTTCATGAGGTTCTATCAGGTCTTAGATCTTCTGTGGACAACAGGTTTCCTGGCGATGCGTTTTCACATAACCAAGGATGAGACTATACGTGTCACGGAGAAAGGAATGAGGTATCTGGCCTGGTTGGATAAGGAGTTGGGCGAGGAGACGGATTGTGCGGCTGACGGCGAACCCATACTGAGGACCCGCCTGTTTATCATGGGATCAGACGGGGAGGAATAACATGTACGACTATGTCTGGGTACTCCACATCCACTCCGAGGTGACAAAG
>JBJEIK010000226.1:0-7990 GCA_051876975.1 Candidatus Methanomethylophilaceae archaeon | reverse complement strand
TCCACCCAGCGTCAGACCGAAGCCGTGTACTACCAGAGGGACTTCATCAACAAGTGGGTGGCCAACGGATGGATCGTCAAGGAGGAACTGAGGAACAGATACGTCCTCACCCCCGAGGGAAGGAACATAATCGACACCTTCTACACCGACTCCATCGAGGAGGACTGCAAGATGGAGTGATCCCCTCTGGGGGATCCCCCAAACCACTTATAATTACTATAATTACATTAATTACAGGCATTACAGCCAGCAGTTATTATACCCTTTCACGCATATCCATATTGCGGAAGGCGAGAGCCGGAAGCAGGAGTGAAAGCGATGACATACCAGCAGACAGTCCTCATCCCCCTGCCCAGACAGCACCTCAGGGACGTCAGGACGGAAAGCAGACGCGACCGCCGCGGAGACTACCGCAACAGGCAGAGTCCCGAGGTCAACACCATCCTGTCATTCTTCGAATGACCGCACCCCTTAATACCGACATGGGCATCCGTCGGCATGGACGGCAAGTTCATACTGACGGATCTCCCCTCGGATGAGGGTTTCCTCGTGACGGGAAGGACACGCAGATGCAGAGGATGCGCCGAATGCATATCCTCGAACATGGGAAGATGCTCCATCGACGACGACCTGTCCCCCGCGTTGGAGGAGGCACTGATGTGCAAGACGATCGATATCCACACCGGGATCGCCGACTCCCAGTTCGCCATGCCCATGAGGAAGGCCGTCGAACGTCTCGCGAACATACTGCAGTCATTCACCGATGCCGGGCACAACATCCCACTGGAGAAGGATTCCGTCAGTCTCAGGGGAATACGCATCATCGCCCATGATCCCATTGACGGAGCATTCCAATCCTATGCGGAGGACCTTCTGCTGAAGGGACCCGTCGAAAGGGTCGATTTTGAATTTAGGTGTGTTAATTAGGGGTAATTAACATACATAAATTAAGATATATTCAAATATACAAAACATAACTGTATCCCAATATGCCCCGAAAAACAGGTAAAAGAAGTGACTATTCCGGATACCGTGTATCCAGCTTCCCTGTGAGACATAGGAAGAAGGTGCCATTCTGTCCGATGCTTGCACTGGACCTGGAGATCAGAGCGATGATGACAGAGATACATCGCCTGGATACGGAACTCGGCAGTTATCTTCTATCAGGCCAGGACTACTACGACCTGGCATTGGATGCGTACTCCTCGAACACCCACTGGTCAACCAAGATAGAAGGTAACAGGATGACCTTCGAGGAGGTCAGGAAGCTCGCAACGGAGTTCACGAACGGGACAGTGAAGGAGAGCCCCAATGGACCGAACCAGGAGATCCTGAACCACCTGGGTTTCCTATTCCATGACGAACCCGGACTTCCATGGAACATGGAAACCGCCCTGTATGTTCACAGATACCTCATGAAGGGTGTAAGCGACATCGAGCCCGGCGTCATACGTAGCGAGGCTGTCAGTGTACAGGGATCGGACGGAACGGAGTTCTTCATCGCGTGTCCAGTGACATCCATCGATGAGGAGCTGTCATCACTGATGGATTGGGTCAACACATCTCCTTTCGGTGACATCGTGACTGCAACACTCTTCTTCCACGAATTCGAGAGTATACATCCATTCCTGGATGGCAACGGACGTACTGGCCGTGTCCTGTTCCAGGCCCTGCTCAAGCAACTGGGATTAGATAACTGCGACCTGTGCAAGTTCGAGGAGAAGATGCTCTCAGATCCGGTCACATACTACAATCTCATGTCCTACACGGACCTTGTCGGAAATTACACTCCGTTGGTCAGATACGTGACGGAATCGCTGCTGGAAGCATACGAAGAGGCAGTGGACACATTCTCGAAGAAGGATGTTCTCAGGGACATGGACGGGAACACACGTTGTATCGTATCGAATGCAAGGGATTCCGGCCCGTTCACAGTCAGGGAGGCATCAGAATGGGTGCATCTGTCCGAAGCGAAAGTGAAGAAGACATTGGATGATCTCGTCGATGGGGACATCCTGATGAAGGAAGGACGCACACGTTCCATGAGGTATGTGTTCATGGACCCGTTCAGGGACATAAGGGAATCGGTATCGAAGGAGAACCCGTTCGATATCAAGGGAGAAGAATGATGGAAGCCGGCCCGTGAGGGCCGAAGAGGTTTGTGTCCGGGGAAATCCCCGGGATCACTCCTTCTTGCCTGCGTCCCAGATCTGGAGGAAGTCGACGCGGTCGACACCGAAGATCTCGCGGAGGTCGGTGACGATCTTGTACTTGGCGACTGCCCAGTTCTGGTGGAACTTGCAGACCTCTGCCTCGATGACGGTGACCTTGTCGTCAGCGATCTCGAAGTCGAATCCCTCGGAGGTGCCGAATGCGAGCTCGACGACTGCCTTGGCCTTCTCCTTTGCGTCGGTGACCTCCTCGAGGACGGTGAACCTGTACATGAGGTCGTGTCCGGCGAGCTGGCTGTTGAAATCGACCTTGACACGTCCGGCTCCGACGGAGAGGACGATACCGTTCTTGTTGCCCAGGGAGACGGGCATTCCGGGGTAGGGGTTGATCTCCTGCTTGTAGAAGTCCTTGATGGGGTACAGCTCGATGAGCTTGGGGTTCCTGGGTCCGGCTGCGTTCTCGCAGGGGATGACGACCTCGGTCTCCTTTCCGATCTCGGCGTTGGCGATTGCCTCCTCGAGGTCGGGGAAGAGGGTCTTGGATCCCACGATGTGGGTCATGGGGGCGTAGGTGTACTTCTCGTTGAAGATTCCTGCCTCCTTTGCTGCCTCTGCATCGGTGGTGTCGTACAGTTTATCGTCTGCGTCTGCGAGGTATGCCTTGTAGTTAAGGCGGATGAGCTTCTTAGCGTCTGCCATAGTAAATCACCATGAATGGTATGGGTTATGTGTTCGCCCATCGCTTCACTTATAATAAAGGTATCGTTGATTGCAACCAGATGAGACCAGCGGAGAAAAAGCATTATAAACAAGTTCTCTCTACGGAGGCTCACTACCTGCCGCCTTTGCATAGCCCGGTAGTGCGGCTGACTTGTAATCAGCAGGTCCTGAGTTCGAATCTCAGAGGCGGCTCCACTCATTCTATCATACTTCGATCACCCGTATCCCCCTTCGGCACGGCACTCCATTCGTCGTATCGGTACATGTCCTTCTTCTTCCCCTTCATGTCACCCTTGTAGTACTCGTCGAAGACCCCCACGTAGAACCTCCCCGTGGGCCTGTTCCTCTCGATGTACCCGGGATCGTTCACATCCTCCAGCGAATCCGCGGAGAAGTACATCAGACGCTCCACATCGCGGACCTCCTCCGGCATCACAGGAGGTTCGTTGTACTCCCACCCTTCGCTTCCGTCGTACTCCCATCTGGAGAGCCACCACCCGTCTCCGACGATGATCAGGTCCGCAGCCACCTCCACACAGCCGTAGCTGCTGTCGTAGATGTCGTCCGCCAGATCCATGAACCTCTCCACGGGGATCCTGAAATCCCTGCATCCGATCCAAAGGACATCGTCGAACGTCCTCCCGTTCCTCTCCAGGGCCTCCCTCGTCTCCTCCAACAGGTTGACTATGTCCTTATCGCGTATGTGCATACCCTGAAGAATACGTATACGATGATGAATCCTTCCATTGGAAAATATGTAAGATACCGAAAAGGTGCTTGTATCCCTCCCCGGAACGATCCTGCAGATGTTTTTATCCACAGCACACCATACACATTTCATGATTACCGATAAGGTGCTCACAAAGAACAGGATGGTGGCCGTCGTCACCGTGATAGCGGTGGCGGCATGCCTCCTGTTCGCATACCTCACCCTGGACACCGGAGGATCGGAGCGCAGGGCGGAGGCCGTCGGCGACCACGTCCACATGGGCGTCTGGAACGACGACATATACTACGACATCGACTACATCCTGGCGTCCGTGGACGGGGAGGAGTCCGTGTACATCAGGAACGTGTACGGAGGGGAACCGTCCACCATAACCACGGTCAACGGTTTCCTGGAGGACCTCTGCTACTTCGACCCCGAGGACCTCGAACCCGTGGGCGAGGATCTCGTCGTCACCATCGCAGGGGACCACATCTGCGACGTGTACAAGACGGAATTCGGTACTTTCTACGTAGATGACGGGATCATCATCAAGTCCGTGACCCCGGTCGGAACATCCGTTCTATACACCACATCCCTCACCGACCCCGAACCCCCGGTGGAGGACGGGATGCGCATGACCCTTGAAGGATACGACTACATCGCCCTGAGGAACACGGGGGACTACGGGTCCATCGTGACCGTCATCGTCATCGATTCCGTGGAAGACGACAGTGCGGACATCACCTTCGTCACATACAAGATGGACACCGAGGGCGAGACCACGATAAGCAGGAACTCCGGCGACATGTCGATCGAGGGATTCTGGAATTTCATGCTGTTCGACCAGGAGCACTACCTCGGAGATGGATGGACCACCGACGGCACCGTCGTCTGCCTGGACACCCCGATGGGAAACGTCCTGTGCAACATCTACACCAACAACGGCGGCACCATGTGGGTCGGCGTGAATGACAGCGTGATCTACAGCATCTCGTACCCGGACGGGAATACGCTCGACATCATCGGAACATCCCTCTTGGACGACCATGCGACGGAGTTCGACAGCTCCCCCGCACAGGATATCGGAGTCGATTCCGTATGGACAGCATCCGTCGTCAGCTACAAGCTCGGAATCAACGGACTGGAGGACTTCAGGGCATCGGCGATGACCGCAGAGATCGTCTCCATCGACGGTGACAACGCCACCGTGGTCCTGACATCCATGCCGGACTTGGAGACCACGGAGATCGTTCAGAGCATATCCGACTTCTCGAAGATATGGGATCTCAACGGGATCGACGGGATAGGGAAGGTGGAGGTGGTCGACACCCCCATGGGCAACAGGCTCTGCATCACATGCGAGTCCGACATCCTCGGATCCACCCTGGAACAGGTGGTCGACTGCTTCAACGACATCGGGTACTCCCTCACGATGGGCTGGAACGGGGAGTACAAGCAGTTCGACCTTGCCGCATGCAGCGAGGTCACCGGGGACCGCGACAGGAACGACACCTCCGCCGGAGACGTCCTGCTGTACGACACCGTGAGGACCGACGGCTCTGAGCACACCGCCCTCCTGGTGACGTTCGACATCGTCGGGACCATGTACATGGAGACGGACGAGGACGATACCGCGTACTGGGGACCGGTCGACGACATGGGGAAGCCCCAACGCCATGAGACGATCGACACGGTTTACGGCGGGATCGAATGCGTTGTGTACGTGGACGAATACTACGACGGAGAGACCATCATCTCGTGGATCGCCGACGGCTACGCCTATCCCCTGCGCATGGACATCGTGACCGAGGACGGAACGGAAAGGCTCGACATACGCTACATGTCGTTCATCTGATCGTGAAACCATCCCCCATCACATGATGGGGTAAACCGTTTTGCCGGGCACCCCCGTCCTCCGGGATCGGGATGTCCGGACCATTCGTGTTATTGGAGACGGTGATATCCTCCCACATCCGAAGACAGGTGATGGACCCAACCTCGGAACCGTTTTTATCCGCATCCGACCATCCCCGATACATGAGAATGGACAGGGTTCTGACAAGGAACAGGATCGTGACGGTCGTGACTGCGATCATCGTGGCCGCATGCCTCCTGTTCGCCTATCTCACACAGGACGACTCCGACGTCGGCCCCAGGACCGTGGAGGAGATCGGAGATTACGTCGAATACGGATACTGGTACGGTGAGGATGGATACACCGGATACAAGATCACCCTGATCTCCGTCGAGGACGGGGATGGAAGGTACCTGATCGAGAGGGACGGTGTGTACACAGACACGGTCGTGGATGGATCGGGACTCATCGCTGGACTGACGGTGAAGGATGCATCCTGGGACGAACCCATCGACAGTGAGTACCTCTGCACCGTCGGAGGCGACATACTCTGTGAGGTTTACAAGGATGACACGGGGAGATATCTCGTATCGGACGGACTCATCCAGAAGGGGATCACGGACGACGGGACCTACATCGTGTTCTCCACATCCATGGGCGACAGGGAAGCACCCAAGATCGTGTCCGCACGCAGCGACCTGATGGAGAACGACTACCTCGCGATCGAGTACAGGACCGGGAACTCCACCCACGTTCTGATCGACATCGTCGATTCGGTCGACGGGGACACCGTGGACATCACGACGATACTGTACGGAAGCGATGGCAACGGGACCGGGAAGGAGGTGTCGCAGGAGGAGTACGGTATCGGGGAATACCTCGGATTCTACTTCCTGACCGAGGAGACCCGGGGAGAATGGACCACGGATGGACGCATGGTCCTCCTGCCCACGGAGATGGGGAACGTCCTCTGCAACATGTACACCCTCATGGAGTACAGGATGTGGGTCGGGGTGTCGGACAATCTCGCATATCGCATAGACTATTCGGACGGCTTCACCACGACCGTGATCGGGACATCGCTCGTATGCGACGGGGCCCCCGCATTCGACAGGTCCCCAGCCAACGTGATAACCGAGGGGTTCAGCGACACCCGGAGCACCATAGTCATCGGGACGGACAGGAACGGTGTGCACATGTTCACATGCGACACGGAGGTCCGTCAGGTGAACGGCATGGAGGACGGGATGGCCGATGTCAGGGTCACCTGCCTTCCGTGGATGGAGGAGACCATCAAGACCATCGATGCGGATGACCTCTCCTCCAAGGCGGACATCTCCGGACTCGGCATCATCCGCAGCGTGTCCGTCTCGGAAACGGTGTTCGGTACCAAGCTCTGCATCGTGACGTATGACATTGACGATAGTATCTGGTCCTCGGATCGTGTGGACGTCTTCAGCGACATACGGTACTGTTCGTTCAACGGGAAGGGCGCGGATGTGTCCATGTGGTACCTCACCGATTCTGACGAGGTCGACGGCAACCGCACATACGATGCACCCCGGCCCGGAGATGCGTTCATGTACCGCTGCGAGGACAGCAACGGGGATGTGTTCGAGGAACTGTACTGCACATACCATTACGGGGAGATGCGCTATGTCGCCTCGGACTCGGACGGGTTCACGCTCCTCGGAAACCTCGACACGGAGAACAGATACGTGGGTATCGAGACCATCGACACCGCATTCGGGGAACTGGAATGCGATGTCTACGAGGTCTTCGGGAAGTACGACATCGTCAGGAAGGTCTACATGGCGGACGGGTTCATCTGTCCCGTGTACTTCGAGTACACATACGACGGCTACGATCAGAAAGGCGAGCTCGTTTACGTTTCGAAGATGTGAGCATCGTGGAAAACCTGCGTCCGGGACCTCCCGGATGCACCCCTCACGTCAGACAATCCTTAAAGGTGATAGGGGTTTCTCGGGAGAATGCTCAGATATGAATGATTCCAAATCGTCGAGTATGTAACCGTTCCCCATCACATGAAGAGCTTCGTAATAATCCATCACATAATCCAAAGCTCCTGTTTTGATGAAAATGTCCACGGTGGTATTTCCGTCCATCCCATGTGCCCTTCTATACAATTCGATACAATGGACCGCAAAAGCCATCCTCTCATCCATCAGCATTCCTCCGGAAAATCGATCGAACCATTCTCTACCTCGCTTTCCCACATATGAAACAATGTCAAAGGACTATAATGCCATAACCAGGAATCCTTGATGGACAATAGGTCATACGTCTTGGAGCGATAGAAGGATTCTATGGCCTGCTTAGCACCCATGCCCCTCTCTTCCATTATCATATCAACGACCTTCGGCACTATCAGAATTCCTAAAAATGTAAAGAACTGATTATCATCCATTAAGAAACCCCTTGAAATGCAACAATGAAAGTGAGAGTTCAGTTTTAAAAACGTACTGATTGAATAGTTCCTTAACCTTCAACTGCTTTATTGCCTGATCTCTGTCT
>JBJEIK010000225.1:0-8021 GCA_051876975.1 Candidatus Methanomethylophilaceae archaeon | reverse complement strand
GGTCTCCTGATGGCTTTGGAGGCAATCACCACATACGGGGAATGGCGTCTGGCGACCTCCATCTTCGTGGCGGTGGCCGCATTCGCACTGATCATACGTCCGTTCCGTGAGGTGCATTTCGCCATCATCTTGTCGTTCTTCATCATGGTGATAATCTACATCGCCATGGGACAGTTCAACGGGTTCATGCTCTTCGACCAGATCGATCTGACCGTCCTGTCCGAGGGCTGGCCGAGGATCATCGTGGCTTTCATCGCCGGTGCGTTCGTCTACATGATAACGAACTTCGCAGAAGGCATCGTGAAGATGTTCGGGAAGTTCCTGAACTTCTGGCCGATACTTATGGTGCTCGGTCTTCTCTGCATTGTAGAGGCCGTTCTGATGCTCACAGGCAACGGTTCGATCGCCGATTACATCCAGACCTTCACGCAGTGAAACGATTTTTGTCAAAGCAGGTTCCGGATTGTTTTCTCCGGACCTGCCAGACATTTCATACAATTCTGAAATCAGACAAACCTTTAAATCATAGTAGTAGATGGAGGTGGAGTGTGGGCTCGTGGCTTAGCCAGGATATAGCGCTGGCCTTCTAAGCCAGACGCCCCGGGTTCGAATCCCGGCGGGCCCGCCAAGGATGCATCACCCTCGGTGATGACGCATTCAAGGAAGGAAACACCATGAAGAGAGGCTCACGCGCCTGGAAGAAACGCGGTAACCAGCGTTGGAAATGGCGCAAGAAGAAAATGAGAAGAAGAAAGAGAGCAGCAAAGATGCGCAAGAAGTGATTGCTCTCGCTATCACACTCCAGGGGGTATAGGCTAACCTGGCAGACTGGCGGGCTCCAGTTATTGAGCGTGATTGTAAATGGGTTTGCTGACAGTAGTTGATGACTAACTGGAGCGATGACTCATTGATTCCGCGGGAGGTAGCTCCTCCCGTAGTGGAAACCCGCTGACGGGGGTTCAAATCCCTCTGCCCCCACCTTGCGTATCTTTACTGATTCTCTTGGGCACCTCGAGTGCCGTAAATCTTTTTCTCTCTACTTTTATACAATTCCAACTCCGATCATTCTGCACGCTTCCATTCGTCACATGTCGCAATGATGGGTCGTTCACGGATCGTGGGTTCCCCCATATCCGGTGATATCAGAAGGATGGTCCGGGGTTTCCCCCGGTAAGATGTTCAGTTCTTGAAACTGTGGATGGGCGCGGGGATCCTTCCGCCGCGGTTGACGAAGTCCGCACAACCGAACTTGTTGACGGGCATGATCTTCGCCTCTCCCAGGAGTCCGCCGAATTCCGCGAAGTCACCTACGTCCTTTCCGATCACGGGGATGAGCCTGACGGCGGTGGTCTTCTGGTTGACCATACCGATGGCCATCTCGTCCGCGATGATTCCCGCGATGGTTGTTGCAGGGGTGTTTCCGGGAATGGCGATCATATCGAGTCCCACGGAGCAGACACATGTCATGGCCTCGAGCTTCTCCAGGGTGAGGGCACCGATCTCGGCCGCCTCCGCCATGGCGCGGTCCTCAGTGACGGGGATGAACGCACCGCTGAGTCCTCCGACGTACGACGATGCCATAACTCCTCCCTTCTTGACCTGGTCGTTGAGGATGGCCAGGGCGGCTGTGGTTCCGGGTGCTCCGGCGTACTCGAGACCCATCTCGTGCATGATGTCGGCGATACTGTCACCGACGGCGGGTGTGGGTGCGAGCGAGAGGTCGACGATACCGAAAGGCACGCCGAGTCTCTTGGAGGCCTCCTTGGCGAACAGCTGTCCGACCCTTGTGACCTTGAACGCGGTCTTCTTGATGGTCTCGCACAGAACCTCGAAGTCCTGTCCGCGCACCTTCGACAGGGCGTTCTTCACGACACCGGGTCCGCTGACCCCGACGTTGATGATGCGGTCGGTCTCGGTCACACCGTGGAAGGCCCCGGCCATGAACGGGTTGTCGTCCGGAGGGTTGCAGAACACGACCAGCTTGGCACATCCGATGGAGTCGGCCTCCTTGGTCATCTCCGCCGTCTTCACGACGATGTCACCCATGAGCCTGACGGCATCCATGTTGATCCCGGTCCTGGTGGATCCGAGGCTGATCGAAGAGCACACGCGCTCGGTCTCGGCCAGTGCCTGGGGGATGGACTCGATCAGGAACCTGTCGGCCTGCGTCATCCCCTTCTGGACCAGTGCGGAGTATCCTCCGATGAAGTTGACCCCCACCTTCTTGGCCGCCTTGTCCAGGGTCTTCGCTATCTGCACGAAGTCCTCGGGACACCTGCATGCCGCTCCGCCGACGAGTGCGGCGGGTGTGATGGAGATCCTCTTGTTGATGACGGGGACGCCGTACATCAGTCCGATCTCGTCTCCGACGCTCACCAGGTCCTTGGCGGACTCGGTTATCTTGTCGTAGATCTTCTGACACAGGGCGTCCAGGTCGGGGTCGATGCAGTCCAGGAGACTGATGCCCATCGTGATGGTCCTGACGTCCAGGTTCTCGTGTGAGACCATGTCGATGGTCTCGAACACCTCATTCAGCTCTACCAAGGAAATCCCTCAGATCCTGTGCATCATGTCGAAGATCTCTTCGTGCTGTGCCTTGATGATGCATTCGACCTTCTCTCCGACCTTGGTCAGGCCCTCGGCGAGGCTGTCGAACGTTCCCGTGTATTTCGAGACATCGACGATCATCATCATGTTGATGAACTCCTGGACGGTGGTCTGTTTGATGTCCAGGATGTTGATGTCGTTCTCCGCGAAGTAGTTGCACACCGCGGCGATGATGCCGGGGTGGTCCTTTCCTACGAGTGTTACGATAACTCTGCTCATGATCTCACCTTTGTGTCTGATTGTAACATAAGTGCGTACTCGATGGAGTCCACCAGGGCGATCAGACTCGCCTCGATGACGTTCTCCGAGACCCCCACGGTCGTCCAGCTCTCCGATCCGTCAGTGGATCTGATGAGGACGCGTACGCTGGCCGCGGTTGCCGATTTCTCATCCAGCACACGGACCTTGTAATCCGTGAGCCTGATGTCCCTCAGTTCCGGGTAGAAACGGGTGAGGGCCTTCCTCAATGCGTTGTCGAGTGCGTTGACCGGTCCGTTCCCGTCGGCGGCGGTGTGCTCGATGTTGCCATCCCTGTCGCACACCTTGATGCTCGCCTCGGAGTCCATGCCGTGTTCTCCGCGCTCGTCCATGAATATCCTGAATCCGGAGACGGTGAACATGGGTTCCATGTCGCCCCTGAGCCTCCTCACGAGGAGTTCGAAGCTCGCATCGGCTCCCTCGAACTGGTATCCCTTGGATTCCATGTCCTTGATCTTGTTCGTGATGTCCGGGCTGTCCTCTCCGATCTCCAGTCCCAGCTCCCTGAGCTTCTCGGAGATGCTGGCCCTTCCGGCCATGTCCGAGACCAGGATCCTCCTCCCGTTCCCAACGGATGCGGGATCGATGTGCTCGTAGGTGCGGGTGTCCCTGGCGAGTGCGGAGACATGCATCCCGCCCTTGTGCGCGAACGCCCTTGATCCGACGTAGGGCATGCTCCTTGATGGGGGCATGTTGGCCACCTCGCCCACGTACTTGGACAGGGTCGTGAGTCTGGAGAGGTCCATGTCGGTCAGCTCGTTCCCTGTCTTGAACGCCAGGTTGGGGATGACCGTGCAGAGGTTCGCGTTGCCGCATCTCTCCCCTAGTCCGTTGACGGTCCCCTGGACCATGGAGCAGCCCGATTCCACCGCCGCGAGTGAGCATGCGGTCGCCATGTCTGAGTCGTTGTGGCAGTGTATCCCGAGCGGGACGCTCACGGAGAGCAGGGCCTCCTCCACGGCCTCGGATATCTCCGACGGCAGGGATCCGCCGTTGGTGTCGCAGAGGATCAGCCATTCGGCTCCTCCGTTCTCAGCCGCCCTGAGGACGTTGAGCGCGTACCTCCTGTTGGACCTGAAACCATCGAAGAAGTGCTCCGCATCGAACATGACCCTCTTCCCAGATTCCACCAGGAAGCGGATGCTGTCCTCCACCAGGTCCAGGTTCTCATCTAGCCCGATCCTGAGTGCGTCGGTGACCTGGAAATCCCAGGATTTTCCGAAGATGCAGCACCACTCCGCGGAACAGGATGCCAAGGCCTTCAGGTTGGGGTCGTCCTCCGCTCTCACTCCGTGGCGGCGGGTGCTGCCGAATGCGGAGAGGCTGCTCTTCCTAAGCTCCATCCTCCCCGCCTTCTCGAAGAACTCGTCGTCCCTCGGATTGGAGCCGGGCCATCCGCCCTCCACGAAGTCCACGCCGAACTCGTCCAGCTTGCGCAGGATGTCCAGCTTGTCCTCGCATGAGAATGATATCCCCTCCGTCTGTGCGCCGTCGCGGAGGGTCGTGTCGTAGATCAGGACCCTGTCCATCTCACGCCTCTCTTCTCCTCTCGTCCATGATGGCGATGAGGTCGCTGAGGACCGCGGATGCGGTCTCGAGACGTCCCGCTCCGCGTCCGGAGACGTTGACGGGTCCCGCCAGGTCGGTGAGGATCTGTGCGGTGTTCAGGGTTCCGGATATGCTCAGGGGATGTCCCTTGGGGATGAGCCTGGGGCCCACCTCCAGTTTGTTCTCGGAGACCTCTCCGATGAGCCTGATGACCATGTTGCGTGATGCGGCGAGTGCGATGGCCTCCTCGGTGATCGAGGTGATGCCGGTGATATGCACATCCTCGAAGGTGACATCCCTTCCGAAGATGGAGTTGGCGAGGATGACCACCTTGCATGCGCTGTCGTAGCCCTCGATGTCGTTGGTGGGGTCCGTCTCGGCGTAGCCCATCTGCTGAGCCTCCTTGAGGGCCTGCTCGAAGGGCTGTCCCTTGTCCATCTTGCTGAGGATGAAGTTGCAGGTACCGTTGAAGATACCCCTGATGGATTTGATGTCCTCTCCGGCGAGGCTCTCGCGGCAGAGGTTGATGATGGGCATCGCACCGCCCACGGAACCCTCGAACCTGAACTTGCACCTGTTGGCCTTCGCCAGGTCGATGAGCTCCTTGAACTTCAGGGCCAGCGGCCCCTTGTTGACCGTGATGACATCCTTTCCGCTGCCGAGTGCGTGGCGGATGTTGATGAGTCCGACCCCTCCGGTCTTCACATCGGTGGGGCTTACCTCCACGAGGACGTCGTAGTCGACCTTGTCCAGGACCTCTGTGGATTCCGTGTACGTGTCGTCCCCGACCCTGCGCGTGGACTGCTTCCTGGCGACCAGGTCCAGGGGATCCATTCCGTCGGGATCCACGGCGTATGACTTGGAGTCCATGACACCGACGATGTCCACGGACTGTCCGAACTTGTCCTTGAAGTACTGCTGCCTTCTGGCGACGACCTCGGCGAATCCCTGTCCGACGGTTCCGAATCCGCAGATGAAGACCCTCATCTCAGACACCCCTCACGTATGTGATGTTGGACTGCTTGCATTTCTCGCTCAGGAACCTGTCCATCCTGTCCAGATCCTCCTCGCTGCGTGTCTTCACCGCGATCATCCCGGTGCGCTTGGATGAGGTGGTGGTCTTTGAGGAATACCTCATGTCCATGGAATCCATGGTGATCATCTCGGATGCCTCGTTGACGAGTCCCTCCAGGTAGTTCGCGTCGAACTCTCCGATGAGCATGTACTCCATGGTGTAGGTCTGGTAGACCGATCCCATCCTGGAGATGATCATGTCCTTGGACTTCCAGATCTCCTTGAGCTTCTCCAGCTGGGTGGAGTCGTCGACCTCGAATGTCACGTTGATGCAGATCCTGTGGTTGACGATCTGCTCGCGGTTGTGGACCACTCCCATGATGTTCCCGTCCACGAGGGATATGGGTTCCAGGGATCCGACGAGCTGGCCGGGGAGGTCCTTGACGTATAGTTCTGCGTTCACTATCATGGTGCGCACCGATGGGGCGGGTTATCTCCCCATGTTATATAATAAGGTCGCGCACGCACGCGCTTTATAAGGAACCGGGATAGGACTGGACAAATGTCGGGATACGGCGTTTCCGATGTACAAACGAACAATCGGATGGATGGGAATGGAAGCACGAGGAATGGCTCAGAAACGGACGAAAGAAGGAATAGTGGCGCCGAGAGGGAGATTTGAACTCCCGAGGGAAAGTTCCCACGAGCTTTCCAGGCTCGCGCCTTACCGGGCTGGGCCATCTCGGCTTCGTAACACAGGCATTGGATACTCGTATTTAACGATTTGTCTATTTTTATGTAGATTGGTCTTCAGATCCATTGGATATCGGAGCGGAAGTCGGTCAGATGCCTCCTCACTCCGCGTGCCCTTTCGAGTTCCTCCGTGTCTGCGGTGAACACCGCGATGCTTTCGGATGTCCCGCATTCGGCGATCACGTCTCCGAAGGGATCCAATCCTCTCGAGCATCCGTGCATCTCCAGTCCGTTCAGCGGGCCTGTGTTGTTCACGTATGCCAGGTACGTCACGTTCTCCAGTGCCCTTGCGGATATCACCTTGTCCAGGAAAGGCTTCGACTGGACCGCGGATGCCGCGACGCAGATGTTCACCGATGCACCCCTCAGCGAGCATCCGTGGAGGATCTCGGGGAAGAATATGTCGTAGCAGACGCACATCCCGAACCCCATTCCGTGGTAGTGTCCGATCACGGGTGATTGACCGTCGATGAAGTCGTTCTCCGCGTAGATCCCGAACTTCGCCAGATGGGCCTTGTCGTACCAGACGTCCCCGTCGGGGGAGAGGAACGCCAGGCTGTTCATTATGCCGTCCTCCGTGAACCTGGGGGATCCGAAGACCGCCGCCGTGTCGGTCTCCCTGCACCTCTCCGATATCCTCCCCATCATCGATCCAACCTCGTCTCTGAGGGATTGGCAGTCGGCGCCGTATCCGGTGATGAACAGTTCAGGGAAGATGTAGACATCCGCATCGCCCGATTCCAGACAGGACAGGATCCTCCTCCCGTTCGATTCCACATCGCCCACCGAGGGCATGAGCTGGCACAGGGCCACACGGACCTTCATGGATGCCGAAAGGTCCGCGCAATGTTTAAAATCCGCGCCTTCGGATTACCATGACAATGGCAGGAGTAAAGATCCCCAACATAACCGCGGAAGACGTGGAATCGCTCATAGGCTTCATCAGGACGACCGTGAAGGACGCCCACAGCGACGGAGTGGTGATCGGTCTCAGCGGAGGGATCGATTCCGCAGTCGTCACCAAGCTGTGCGTCGAGGCACTCGGGCCCGAGAAGGTCCTGAACGTCTTCATGCCCTCCCGTGTCACACCCGCAGACGATTACAAGATCACCAAGGAGATGAGCTCCACGTGGGGTACGGAGTACAAGGTCGTGGACATCCAGCCCGCGGTCGATGCCCTTGCCGCAGTGCTCCTCTCCGGGAAGGAGACCCCCCTCGAGAGGGGAAACATCTCCGCCAGGTGCAGGATGATAGTCCTGTACAACCTCGCCAAGAAGAGGAACTCGCTTGTCGTGGGGACATCCAATCAGAGTGAGTTGATGATGGGTTACTTCACCAAGTTTGGTGACGGTGCATGTGACATGACTCCTCTCGCCAACATGTACAAGACCGAGGTCAGGCAGATCGCCAGGATCATCGGCATCCCCGAGGAGGTCATAGCCAAGCCCCCATCCGCCGGATTGTGGGAGGGACAGACCGACGAGTCAGACATGGGCATCACCTACGCTGATCTCGACTCCATCCTCTACGACATGGAGCAGGACAGGTCCGATGCGCAGATCGCCGTGGACACAGGCCTTCCCAAGGACCAGATATCCCATATCCGTGAGCAGGTCGAGTCCATGGAGCACAAGAGACTTCCCGCACTCAGGCCCAGCGATTTCTGAAATAGGAGTCTGCGAAACCTCTTAATTTTCTTACGTTTTCCGTGTTTTTGACGTTTTTTGATACTGATATACAAAAAAGATATCGAAAATATTATAAACATCTTTACCTTGGGGGATTTTGTTGCTCCTGTAGTGTAGCGGCCAATCATGAAGCCCTCTCGAGGCTTCGACACG
>JBJEIK010000224.1:0-8095 GCA_051876975.1 Candidatus Methanomethylophilaceae archaeon | reverse complement strand
TCGTCAAGACGATGCTGACCGCAGGCGGATACATCGTCAACGACCTCGGAAAGGATGTTCCCTCCGCGACCGTCGCAGACACCGTGAAGGACCAGGGAATCGACGTCATCTGCATGTCCACACTCATGACACCCACAATGGACAGGATGCCCGAGATCATCAACCTCCTCAAGGAGAACGGAACCCGCGAGAAGGTCATCGTCACCATCGGCGGACCACCCACATCCCCCTCGTTCGCGGAGGAGATCGGAGCCAACCACAGGGACAACAACGCGCAGGACTGCGTCAACTGGCTGAAGGCGAACTGAGATGGTCGCAGAGATGACACCTTACGAGAGGGCGATCGCGACCCTCAACAACGAGAAGGTCGACGAGCTTGCCGCCTACCCCCTGGCATGCGGACTCCAGAGGAGACTCCTCCCCAACCAGCCCGTCACCTACAAGACCTGGGCAACCGACGCCAAGCTGTGCGCACAGTCCTTCGTCGAGGGATACAACAAGTGGAAGTTCCCCTTCACCGTCACCCTCGAGGACCTGTCAGTCACCGCCCACGACCTCGGAGCCAACGTCAGACTGGATGCCGAGAACACCCCCTTCGTTGACGGACACATCATCCACAGCATGGAGGACTACGAGAAGATCCAGTGCCCCGATGTCACCCAGGGACGTACCGGACACCTCATCGAGATGAACAGGCTCGTCGCACCCCAGCTCAAGGACAAATCATTCGTGATCGCGTTCCTCGAGGGACCTCTCCTCACACTCTCCCAGACAACCGGAGCCGAGAGACTGTTCATGGACATGTTCACCGACCCCGCACCCATCCACAAGGCGATGGAGCAGACCACCAAGATGTGCTGCAACGCCGTCGAGAAGATCGGTGAGACCGGAGTCCAGGGAATGTGCTGGGATTACCTCTGGGCCAACTACTCCGTCCTCGGAGACACCGAGTACGGCGAGTTCGAGGGTAACAAATACGCAAAGGCAACCAACGAAGCCACCCGCAAGGCCGGACTCGGACTCGGAATCCACAACTGTTCCGATATGCCCCACCTGAAGACACAGATCAAGGACTTCGGAGTGGACGTGTACTCCCTCGCCTACTATCCCCTTGTGCCCGAGTGCCCCACCATGACACAGGTCATCGAGGACGGATACGCGGACAAGTGCACCATCTTCGGAAACCTCGATCCCCAGATCTTCATGAGATCCTCCTATGACGAGGTCGTCACCAAGACGAAGGACCTCTGCCAGGAGATGAAGACCGCACTCTGCAAGCGCGGACTGAACTCCCACGTCGCCGTCGCCTCCGGATGCGAGGTGCCTCCCGACCTCGAGTGCAAGATCGAGAACATCACCGCCGTCATGGAAGCAACCCACCAGTACGGCAGGATGGAGTGAACCCCTAAACATCAACTCCTGCCGTAAGGCGGGAACCCCTATGGTGATGTGATGGCTAGCACATACTTCGAGGCGATGAGGGCCCACGGTTTCTCCTACAACACGACAGCATCGGTCAGGAAGATGAAATGTCCCCGCTGCGGGTTCGAATTCTCCCTGGTCTACGCCAGAACGTTCGCATGTCAAGGATGCTCGGAGGCGGCCAAAGGCTGTCCGAAGGTGCGTTGCGCGAAATGCGATATGGAGTTCCCCTTGCAACAATCCGCGGATGTCCACAACGCGATACAGGAGAGGACACTTGCCGATCACATCACCTCCATCGTCAACACTCGCAACGGAGACCTGGGCGTGGTCTCCGTCAAGAGATGATCACACTCCAATATCCTCTCCGGGGGATGAAGTCAGACATCTTTCCTCTAGGGCCCGCGGGAGCCCGAATCCCGCTCTCCTCAACCCGGACCTTCCGATCCGGGACACATCTTCTAACCTATACAGGCCACGTCGACCGATGTGGAAGGGGGATCATCCCAGCCTGTATCCCGACGGAGGGACATTGATCTCGAACAACACACCGCCGGCGGAATGGACGCAATCGATGGTCATTCCCGAAGCGACAACGATGTTCTCCACCAGGAACATACCGAACTTTCCACGGTAGACCTGATCGAATACGGACTCCTCCTCTTCCGGACTCATCCCGACCCCGTTGTCGGAGTATATTATGGTGAGATTTCCATCCTTGATACGGCATCTGATCTCTATGACGGTGACATCCCGACCATGCTCCAATGAGTTGACGATAAGATGCTTGAACACCGAATGGAACGACGGATCCACACGGATCTGCAGACCCTCCACCGAAAGCCTCAGCTGGACCCTTCCCAGGTCGATCTGCCGGATGACCCTCCCGATGAGGTCATCGATGCCGGCCCATATGGGATCCCTCAGACCCACGCTGCGATAATCATCCATGAACTGGACAGCATCCCTCACCCTGTGGAGGGCGTTGGCCTGGGTTTCCTCCAAACGGGGAGCCGCACTGGTGAGCGACGAAACGTTGTCGTTCAGACTCCTGAGTACAGGACCCTCCAATATCTCGATGTGACCGACCGCACGTCCTATCCTCTCATCCATCACCTGGACGTCGGTGACATCACTGAAGACAACATTGAATCCGTTCGCCGTCCCCGACACCGACACCTCATATGTCTTGGGTTCCGGACCCGGAGCGACCAGATGCGACCTCTGTATACGGCCGGTGATGCGTGCCGCATTGATCATGGTGCGGACCCTGTCTATACCGTCGCCCCCGAGATCGTCCAAGGACACCTTGGATGGAATGGGGACCTCGATCCCCAGGACCTGTGCCGATATGGAGTTCATGATGTACGCATCCTTCCCGTCCCTCACATACATGAATCCGACTGACCCCGACTCCATGAGGTCGCGGACCATCTTCATCTGCATGTTGAAGCCCTTGGTGGCCTCCAGTTTGAAGTAGATGGAGAACAGCTCGTTCATCATCATGGTCAGCTGGACCTCATCCGACCATGTGTAGTCGGAATCCTTGTTCCCGACCCCTGCCGTGGCCACGATCTCCCCCTCATAGAATATGGGGATCATCAACAGCCTGTCCAAAGGTATGTGTCCGTGCGGAAGTCCCCTCTTCTCCGAACCGCGATAGCCCTTGTAATCATTGAGGATGATGGACCTGCCCTGACGTATGGGCTCACCCCAGATCCCCGTGGTGTCCAGATCGAAATCCAAGGGATAATCGCTGACATCGCATCTCCTCATGGCACCCTTCGACCATGCGAGCATGTTCAGTACACGCTTGTCCTTGTCGTACATGGCAACGTAGCCGGAGGAACTGCGGGTCAGTTCCAGGGACGTCTCCAATGCATAGTTGACGACCTCCTGGAAACCCTTGTCCGACATCTTGGCCATCTGGATCAAGGCCTCCATGCGCCTCTCGTTCACATGATGCTCCTTGTCGTTGCGGTCGCGCTCCACAGTCATCACGATGCGACGGTCCAACTCCTGGAAAAGGTCTATGGAATTGCGTCCGTTCGTCACGACATGGGCATCCACATGCCTGTTGACCGCCTCCGATATCACCGAGGGATCGGAATCGGATGAGAGCATGATCATGGGGCGCATGATCTTCATACGATCGAACGAGTCCATGGCGGAGAAGAAGTCGTTGGCACCGCGATGGTCGAATACGATGACATCCACGGTGGTCCCGTCCTTCAATATGCCGGCGGCGGATGGAACGTCCGTTGCCGGGATCACATCCAGGTCCCTGTCCAGATTCGGAAGGAACTTCTGGGCCTGGTTCAGGAAGGACCTGTCCGGACTCACCAATAGGACGGAATACATAATAGTACATAGTCGAAGGAGGTTATGAAGATGTTTTCCCATCCTCCGGTGGGAATTATCCGCCGGGAGGATGGGATGGATCGGGATTATGCCTTCGGAGCCTCGTCCTCGTACATCCATTTCCTGCAGACGGGGATCAGGAACCCTCCGATCGCGTTTCCGATGAGGACGGTCACGATGAAGATCAGGGATTCGACCGAGAACGCACCCGCGGAACAGAAGTAGAACATGTCCGCGATGGAGTGTTCGAAACCTGCCAGGATGAACACGGGCACGCACACGAATGTGGCGATGAAGCTCTTCGTGTTCTTGTAGCAGTCCGCTGCGATGAACATGAGCATACCGCACAGGACCCCTTTGAACAGTACCGGCAGGAACTCGTAGTTGTCCAGCTTGGTCTGCGCCAGGTTCGACGCGGCATCCAGGGGCATCATCAGACCCAGGATGAGACAGCCGATGAAGTTCCCAGGATTACGACCAGAAGATACAAGATGTACGACCTGTCGTTGTCGAAGACGTACCCCACCTTGCCCGTGTAGAGGTCCAGACGGAACGAGAAAATGGTGAACAGTCCGACAGCGAACAGTATCGCCCCGACCCATTTCACCTCGCATCCGAGGTAGACACAACCTCCGATGCCGATCATCATCCCTGCAAGGATGGCCCTGACCAGGCACTTCGCATAATGTTGATCCATGATAATGACCTCACAGCTCGTGATAGAATAGGATGATGGAATGGTACTCCCCGTCCTTGGACCTGAATCCCCCGGGGACCACACCTATGCGCTTGAAACCCTCCTTCTCGTAGAGATGGATGGCCGATGCATTCTCCTGAACCACTGCGTTGAACTGCATTATACGGAATCCGAGTGACTTCGCCACGGAGAGGGAATCCTCCACGAGCCTTGCGCCGATGCCCCTGTTGGACATGGTGGGATCCACTGCATAGCTGGCGTTACTGATGTGACCGCATCTCCCCACGTTGTTGGGATGGAGGATGTACATGCCGACAACCCGACCGTCGATCTCCGCCACCCCGCAATGGGACTGGGAACCGAAGAAGACCGAGGCATCCTCGGGAGAGAGTTCCTCCTCCTGGGGAAACGCCATACCATTCTCGACGATCATATTCCAGATACGGGCCATTCCGGGGACATCTTCCTCGGTGTAACCCCTCACACGGACTTCCATGAGCGTTCGAATCTGGTGTATCTATAAGGTGTTTGGGGAGGGTCGCGGATCACTCCGCGGAACCCTCCGCAGCCAGCTCGCGGGCCATCCTCTTGCGGTTGAAGAGGACGGAATCCATGAAGATGACCCAAAGGATCTCCACGACGATCGATGTGGCGATGGCCACCATGGCCGATGAGGCGAGCGGACCGAGTGTGGCGACACACATGGTGATCGCTATGCCCTTGTTCTTGTAGGATGTCATGAGGATGTCCGTGACCCTCTGCTTCCAGTGGATGCCCATCTTCTTCTCCGTGACCTCCACGACGTTTCCGAGGAAGAACGAACGGAGGGCGGCCACGATGACGAATGCCACGAGGATACCCACGTCGGAAGGGAACAGGGTGGAACTGACCGACAGCCAGACCAGGAGGAAGATACAGCAGTTCATGAAGATGGCCATGAAATCCTTGCTGATGTTCACCTTGGTGATCAACCTGGACAGGATGAGCGGGATACCGATGATCTCCACGACGGTGATGACCACCTGCGTCATGTCCACGAACTCCCCAAGGGTCAGCCATATGATGAACGGGATCCAGACGAGTGAAACCAGATAGACTATGATCGTACCTCTTGCGGCGTGTTCCATGTCACCGTTGAGGATGTACGACAGGGGTGCGACGGATGCGGCGAAGGGTGTGGCCGCAATGAAGACGAGACCCATGGCCTCGTTGGCGAACTCGGTACCCTTCAGCAGATAGTATCCGGCAAGGGGTATGAGGGATGAGACGACCAATCCCAGAAGAACGGCTCTGATGACGGACCTGCCGTTGGTAAGAGGATTAAGGTTCCTGTAGGGGATCCTCGAAAGGGAGAGGGTCATCATCAGTGCTAGGAACAGAACGGTGATGTTGGCACGACGCCCCGAGGTCAGAACATCACTCGGAAACAATCCCGAGAAGTTCGTCAGAAGGGCGACGATCAACGCCAAGGACATCATGAAAGCACTGCTTTTCAATAGGTCTTTGACTTGCATGAGGCAACCAAATCATATCAGATGATAAATTCTCCGAGAGCTAATGTCTGGCACAGTATCCGGGCCCATCGAGCACTATATAAAGTCACCAGGCAATTCCAACCATGCGTGTCCATCTGCGGATGGTATGCAGGAAGGATAGACAATGGAATACGATGAATACGTGGTGGATCTGAACGCAGACTGCAAGTGCGGATGCCGCGACCTTCACAGGTTCCACAACATATACCACTTCCCCAACAACTACGGGGCATCCGTGGTGGAGAATCCCAAGAGACCGGGATTCGACAAGGGCGGTTACCGCGCCTTGGTCATCATCTTCTCGGACGACGTAAACTACTCCAAGATCAACCTGCCGATGTTCAACTCCAATCCCGTCGAATGCGCGGACTGGGAGGAGACCGTCGAGGTCCTGACGAAGATCTACGAGATCTGAGAGAAAGATGGGATGGCACGGATAGGGGTGCATCCCCGTCCGTGCCGAATGGTTTCAATGCTCGTGATGGGCTATGCTCTTCTCCGTGTCGAAGTAATCGGCATGGATCGAGTAAGGGATGTCCCACTTCTTGGCCACGTCTGGGAGGACCTCCAACGTGCATTCGCGTATAACATCATCCCAGATCCCGTGAACGATGATGTGCATGACGAGCAGGGACTCGGGAACGGAATCCGCGGACGAGTTGTCCTGGATCACCGTCGGTATCTCCGGATGGACCATGCTGAACATGACACTGTCCTCGCCTATCCTGAGGAACGACTTCACGTGACCTATCAGGTCGGCACCGTGTTCGATGCATTCATCGGTGGCGGTCCTCATCAGATCGTCCACGAACTTCACCAGGCGGTCCTTTGGGATGCCCTTGGGGTCCTTGATGTCCAGCTCTATCGCGTACTTCCCCAGTTCATCCACGGCCCTGTGTATCTCCAGATGGAGCTGACTCTCCTCATCCGCAGGATCGTCGTGATCGTGGTCGTGGTCATGATGATGGTGCTCATGCTCATGGTCATGATGGTGGTCATGATCGTAGTCGTGGTCATCGTGATGCATGTCACTCACCCGCGTTGTACTGCTTCTTCAGAAGCTCCGCCTCGTTGGCCTTGTCGTAACGAGCGGATGTCCTGGTCTCGATCGCCTCAACGGCGTAATCGATACCTTCTCCGGTCAATGCGGACATCCTCCTGATCTCCGCGGTCTGGTTGATGGACCTGATGGCCTCCTCGGTCTTCCTGATGTCCTCATCCGTAGCCACATCAACCTTGTTGATGAAGCAAATGTCCGCCTCCCTGATCTGTGTCTCGACGAGCCTCTTGACGGCCTTCATCAGGATGTCGATACGGGAGGAGTCCACGAGTGTGATCACGGGAGCGTGCTCGATGACGACCTCGGTCTTCGATTCGGAATACTCGGCCGCCCTCTTCAATCCCCACGGGATCGCAACACCCGACGGCTCCACTATGACGATATCGGGGTCGAAGGAGTCATGGAGCATCGCCAGGGTCTCGGCGAACGAGCCTGCTATCTGGCAGCATATGCATCCTCCGGAGATCTCCTTAGCCTTGAGACCATGGGCCTCTATGAACTTCGCATCCACACTGATGTCCCCGACGTCGTTGACGACTATGGCGACCCTGTTCTTGCGGCTCACCAATCCGTCGACGATGCGCATCAGCGCAGTGGTCTTCCCACTTCCAAGGAATCCAGCAATCTGTGCGATCTTCACTGTATCACCGTATTTGAGACGGATTGATGAGTATATAAATAACATCCAATGGACTGTTGTGGTATTTCCAACATCTGGCTCATCATAAGTTGGAATCGTCCCTGGACATTGTTTCCGTGACCAACCTGATATAAAAACAACGGTGCCTCCGGAAAACGTGAACGCAGGTTAATTAAGGACGTAGACCCTCTGGTCCCGCATGTACAAGATCCTCGTCGTGAGCAGTGACAAGGGGTTCCTGGATCTGTCCGAGAAGTTCATCAGACACATAGACGGAACCATCAACGTGATCACCTGCGCCTCGATAGAGGATTCGATCCCGATCCTCTCCTCCGGGGATTACATCGATGTCATCCTCTTCGACCACGACGAGGCGAACG
>JBJEIK010000223.1:0-8135 GCA_051876975.1 Candidatus Methanomethylophilaceae archaeon | reverse complement strand
CGGTCTTTTAGACGTAGACGTCATGGGGTCAAAGACCCTCCAACCTCATCTTCCTCTCCTCATCGTTCTCCTTCATGTGTTTGATCAGATAGACCACGGTGAAAATCACGGCTGCCAACGCGAACACACCACCGACGTATCCGATCATCCCGACGGATATGGTTTCCGTTACCTTTCCTCCGATCAGCGATCCCATGGCTATGCCCACGTTGTAGATCCCCGAGAACATGGACATCGCGATCGCGGTGGCATCGGATGGTGACGCGCGTATCGCCTCGTTCTGGAAGGAGACGTTGAACATGGTGGCGAAGAATCCCCACAGGGCGCACACGACCATCACGGCGATCATGACCGTCGCCGATATCCTGAGCACGAACAGACAGGTACAGAGTCCACCCAATGCCAGTATGATGAATCCGAACCTCGACCTGTCGTAGAACTTGGTGAAGGCGGCACTCCCGATGATTCCCGCCAATCCGAACACCGTGAGGGCGACGGTGGTCATGGATTCCGACAGTCCCGCCTTCTGCATCATGAACGGTTCGATGTAGCTGTATCCGGTGTAGTATCCTGTGACGAACACGGCAACGACCACATAGATCCCCACCAGGACCTTGATCCTGAACAGTCCGGGGAGCCTTCCCAGGGTGAACGTGCCCGGATTCTCCACCTTCGGGAACACGACGACCAGAAGGATCAGGGCCATCACGGACACCACGGCGATGGTGACGAAGGACATCCTCCATCCCATGGCCAATCCGATTATCCTTCCGAGGGGGAGCCCGGCTATCATGGCGATGGATGTTCCCGCCGCGACCATGCTTATCGCCAGTTTCTGGAGCTCCAGAGTGACCACCTTGACCGCAAGCGGCGATGCGATGGACCAGAACACCGAATGGGCGACCGCCACACCGAGACGGGACACCACGAGCATCCAGTAGCTGCTGGATATGCCCGAGAGGATCTGGAAGAATGCGAACAATCCGACGCATATCAGGAGCATCCTGCGGTACTCCATCTTCCGGAGCAGGAGCATTATCGGCAGGGACAGGATGGCGACGGCCCAGGCGTAGATCGAGATGATCATGCCCGCCGTCGATTCCGATACGGAGAAGTCCGTGGCGATGTCGGTAAGGAGACCGATGGGCATGAACTCGCTCATGTTGAAGATGAACACGCAGATCGTGATTCCGATGAGTGGTAGCCATTGCCTCGGGGACATCATCGTCGACGAGATTCGATGTGCGGATAAAGGTTTCCGAGTCACCTATAGATGGAATGATCGTTTGCCCGGGATATCCGTGATACGGTCGGATACGGGTGATCGAAGGTTCGGACAGTGTTCCCATCATCCGACATCGGAATCATGGGGAACATCATCAGGATGTGTCGTCGTACGCTTCCACGATGTCCGCGAGCACCCTCGGGATCCCCGGGTCGTCACCGAAAGAATGTGATATCTCCGCTCCCTCGATGGGGAACCTCACGGTCGCACCCATGGCGACCGGTATGGCGACGATCCTCTCCGAGCCTCCGATGCGCATCCTCTCGATCGCCTCGGCACCGGGCTCCGGGTCCCTGGTGTTTGCACAGTACTCCACGTTGTGTCCTCTGGAGGAGATGATCTCCATGCTCCTCCTGACGAGTGGGTCGGGTTCTCCCTTGTCCGAGCAGCCGCACACCAGGAGGATGCCCGCTTCCTCATAAGAATCAGCTATACCGGCTACCAGGTCCGCGGACCCCTTCCAATCCCCGAGTGTGGTGGTGATACGGTATCTGAGTTCACAGTCGCCCTCGCGGAAGGTCCCGCAGGATCCTGCATCCCTGAGGCCCATCGCCTTCGGGATGGAGTCGGAGTACATGTTGGCCGACATGAACATGGGGATCACCAGCACATCCCTCAGACCCTGTTCGGCCATCCGGGTCATGACGACCTTCACCCTGTCCTCGGAGAACCTTCTGTACGCGCAGAACACAGGGAGTCCGATGATCCCCTTCAGACCCTCGGCCTGCCTCTCGGTCCTTCCATTGTCTCCGGATTGGTTCCCATGTGCCACTATCAAGATGGAGTCCATGATGTTGGATGATAGTTCCAATCTAAAAAGGTTCCATCATCACGTTTTGGGCAGGGCATCGTACTTCACGAGGCACATAGGGCATCCGACGATCACGATGTCCGCATCGGCGCATTCCTGCATGCACTCCTCCATCAGGGGTCCGGCCACGTCGGTGCTCTTGCCACAGCATCCCATCCGGTTTCCGATGTCGGTGTTTCCCATGATGAAGTTCACGTCTGGATATCATGGGTCGCGTAATCCGGAGGCCGATAAAGGTTTCCGAGCTATAGTCTATTCACAGATATTCATCTCACGATCCACTTTCCCTTTTTCCTCGACCCTGTCCTTTCCAACCTCCCTCCTTCTCTGAGGTTTTTGATATGACGTGACAGGGTGCTCGTGGACATATTCAGATTTTCAGCTATTGTCTTGAGGGAGTCCTCACCATGGGATGAAAGGTAGTCCAAGATTCTTTGATCATCTACATTCGGACTTACAGTCTTGACCATGGGTCCGAGATCCCTCTGAGCTGTTACGATCACCGTCGTTGGATCAATCTCCTCTTCGATTTCAGGGATCGGGATTCCCAATCTGTTGCAGGTTGAGATCACACGCGGGATGCCGCTTCCTGCCCTGTCCACGAGTCCTATGAGTCTGAACATCTTCATGAGATTGGGGTTGCGGGGATCGCTGTATCCCCCTTTCATGATCTTGTTCACGGGTACACGCAGGGTTCCGGGATTGCGGACCTTCAGGGAATGGGGCCTCAGTTCCACACGGACTCCACCGATGCCATCATAGTCTGCATGGATCAGTCCGTTCATGATCAGTTCTCTTTCCGCTTTCATCTGATCGTTATCGTCGATGCGGACCATTCCGTTCAGAGCAAACGGTTGGGGGGTGTTGTTTTGAAGGATCTCGGAAGCAGCCATCACGAATGAGAATAGGTTTCCAGGCCAGTTTCCTGTATCTGTGGACAGTCTCCTTTTCCAATCCTCTTCATTATCGTTGTATTGGAAAAGATCCAGGGAATAGCGGGGAAGCTCCTTTGTTATCATGTAATCTCTGAAGAACATTAGGAGTCCCGCCATAGTGGGGCAAAGCGTCCCATCTTCCTTTTCATCTGCCGCTCCGATCACTCTAAGGAATTCATCATCGGGAAGGGTGGCCCATACGTGTGAGGGGGTGAGATTGGACATCATCTGTCTGTACTCCCTCAGGGATTGTTCGTCTATGTCGGAGATTTTCACCCTGGAGCATAACGTGGAATCCAGAGGGTTTTCTCTGGAGTCGCGGACCATCTCCGCTATTTCGGACATACTGCAGTGATAATCCCTTTCCCCATTCCTGCGATATGTGCCGTTGTTCATGTTGCCATTTATGTATACTGGACGTTTCTCGCGTTCGGCACGTGGCACATCGATCACAATCAGATTTTTCCCATCGGCATCTATGACCTTCACATCATCATCGGAAAGGATGTTGATGCTGACCTTTTGGATATTGTTGATTTGGTCCCAAAGGTCGCGGGTGATTTTGTCGGGATTTTTGATACCTGTCGGAATTAATTTGGAGTGGTCATTTTCGTCTTCACTCAGTCCGAGGATTATCCTTCCTCCGAAAGTATTCGCGAATGCGGAATATGTGGGCCAGAATTCATTGGGAAGTTTATCTGAGCAGCGTTTGGCTTCGAACCTTATTCCCTCTTTTTCAATCAATTCTCTCCAATCGCCTATGATAGTTGATGGTTTTGGTGGTATAAATGACATAATAAATGGTTGAATAAAAAGGTCGATTGCCTCAGACCTATCTCGAAGCGATAGATCATATAATCCTCATTGGCGGTTCATTCTGACATCGATACTGTCGTGTTCCAACATCATTCGATCTGAAAATATCCGCGGGAATCTCGGGTATCCTGGAGTCATCTCCGAAGGAATGAAACATCTCGATGCCGTCGGTTGGGAGCATGACGGCGACTTTCATGGTTACAGGTACGGCCATAATCTTTCGGCCTTCCTGTTGCATCTTCTGCATCGGGTTCAGGGGACCGGTACGGTGTGGTGTTCCAGCGATCTTCTGTCTCCGGAGGCCATGGCCACCAGTTCGGATATGTGCACCACAGGCTTCCCCTCGGGCAGTGCATCGTATTTCACGAGGCACATGGGGCATCCGACGACCACCAGGTCGGCATCCGCGCATTCCTCCATGCGTTCGGCCATGAGTGGTCCGGCGACATCGGTGTTCTTCCCGCAGCATCCCATCTGGTTGTTGATGTTCTCATAACCCATCGCTTCGACGACCTCCGCCATCTGCTTCTTGAACGGCATGGCGGAGCATCCGGGCTGGAGTGCGACCTTCAGCGGTTCCGAGGTCCTCGGGAGCTTGTCGATGTTGGCGTGTAGGAACGGGATGATGTGCTGTGCGTCGATCCCGGCATCCTGCAGTTCCTCGCTGCATCCTCCGCAGAGTGTGACGATGCCCTTTCCGGAGGCGTTGCCCTCCATGGACTTCTTCACATTCCTGCGCTCCATCTCCGTCATCTCTCTGAACTGGGCGGGATGCATGCAGCAGGTGTTGTTCGGTAACTCCCTGCCTTTCAGGTCCATGGCCTTCAGGGCCACCGACATGGCGTACTCCACATACGGGACCCTGCACCTGACCACGCATCCGGGCATGACCATGACGTCGCCGCCGGTCCACTCGGGTTCGGGACACCCCTCCACGGGCTTGATGGGCATGGCGTATCCGGTGGTCTTGAACGCATCCGACACATGGAGTCCGTTCCTCAGGGCGAGGAGGTCCCTCATCACCGTGAACGGGTCGGTCCTGCGGCAGGCCTTGGAGCAGTTCCCGCAGGCGATGCAGTGCTCTATGCCCTCATCGCCTCCAATCATCATCTCCATGGGGTCGCATCCCCCGTGTTTCAGCGAGGGGCAGACCCTGCTGCACTTCCCGCATCCTATGCATCTCAGGCGTAGCCTGTCTATCTCGTCCTCGATGAATCCCATGGTATCACTGTCTGGGGGGATAGTCCATCGGGATGTCCATGAGGGGTCCCGATGCCGGTGTGGGTTCCATGCGGACCCCGTCCGAACCGGTTTTCACAATGTAGGCGGTTCCGCCGCGTGCCTCTATGGCCTCGGCGACCTTCTGGGGCTCGTCGGTGAGGGCGACCATGCACCCTCCTCCGCCGGATCCGGTGAGCTTCGCACCGTAGGAATACGGTAGCGAGGCGTTGACGAGTTTGTTGAGTTCCCTGCAGGAGACCCCCAGGATGGACAGGAGCTTGTGGTCCCTCGTCATCAGGGATCCAAGTTCCTCCACGTCGTTCCTCCTGATGGCGTTGTATCCCATCAGGGTCACGGCGGCGATCTCCTCCACCACGTCGCAGGCGAAGTGGTTGCTCTGCATGTACCTCCTGACCTTGTCCACCAGGGGGCCGGTGGCGGCACGGATGCCGGTGTTCCCGATGACGAAGGTCATGTCGGGGACGTCGATGTCGGAGACCCTCCACGTCCTGCCTCCCCTGGAGATGGTCCAGAGCTCCCTGTCCTCGGCACCGGGGATGTTCACCCCGATACCCTTCCCGTGGACACATGCGGATGCGTCCATGGGGGATCCGTTGCCCTGTGCGAACAGCTCCGCCCCGTAGGCCTCGTCCACGAGACTCCTCTCATCCACCGGTTCCCCGCGCTCCTCCCTTATGGCCATGGCCAGGGCCGCCGACAGGGCGGCCGAGGACCCCATGCCCGATCCCGGGGGGATCTCGCTGCTGGTCACGTAGTCCATGGCGTAGTGGACGTCGCGGGTCAGGTAGCGGAAGTGGGGCTGTCTGTTGAAATCTATGTACTCCCCGTTCAGTGTGTTGCGCTGGCTGCGTCTGATGCTGCATGTGATCCTGCGGTCCACTGCCAGGACTATCGCGGGCTTGCCGTAGACGACGGCGTGCTCTCCGAGGATTACGAACTTCCCCGGGGCGGAGGCGGTGTACCACTCGGACGACATCATTCGTTCAGACCGTACCTGATCATCTCTTCCCTGATCGCATCGTCGGGGTTGCGCTGGTTGAGCAGGGGCTGGGGGATGGACCACCATGCGTCCTCGAAGTCGGACACCCTGCGGTCGTAGTCCTCGTCGCTCTCCCCGTCCTCCTGCTTGATCTCCAGGATGGCCTTCCTGAGCTCTCCGAGCAGGTCGACCTCGAACTTCTTGTTGACCATGCACATTCCGAGGTAGCTGTCGAGGCAGGATGCGACCTCCTCCGAGACCTCGGGTGAGAGGCACTCCATGACCATGTCCAGGACGCTGTTGGCTGTCATCTTGAAGATGAGCTTCCTCTTCGCCTCCTCGGGAAGGTCGGGTTCCTCGTCGACGGTGGCCATCATCTCGTTGGAGAAGAGGTCGGAGATCGCCGATGTCCTGTTGGGATTCAGTCCGAAGATGAATTTGAGGTGCTCCTCCTCAGGGTTCGTCTCGGGCTCGTCTCCTCCGAAGAGGCCTGCATTTGGATCGAAATCGTCTGACATGTGATTCACCTTAGCTTCGCTACGGTCTTCTCCAGTATATCCATCCCTGCATTAATCTTGCTCTCGTCCGCTGCGTAGGAGAACCTCAGATGTCCCTCTCCGAACGATCCGAAAGCGGATCCGGGTGTGCAGATCAGGCCCGCCTTGACCAGCTCTGCGGCGAGGTCCGCGGACTTCATGTCCATGTCGTAGCTGGGGAATGCGTAGAACGCTCCTCTGGGCGGGATGATGCTCATCCCGGGGATCTCGTTGATCCTCTTGGAGATCAGGTCCCTCCTGGCCTTGAACACCTTCCTGGCGTTCTCCAGATAGGGGTCCATGTGGGGGAGGGCGTTGAGGATGCCGTACTGCGCGGGCATGTTGGGGCTGGCGCACACGTGGTACTGCATCTTGATGAGTGCCTGCATGATCTCCTCGTTGGCGCATGCGAATCCCATCCTCCAGCCGGTGACCGCCATCATCTTGGAGAATCCGTTGACGACGACCGCCTTGTCCAGCTGGTTCATGAAGGAGTGGTGCTCCCCCTCGTAGATGAACGAGTCGTACACCTCGTCGGAGAGGATGGTCACTCCCGTGTCCGCGGCGATGTCTGAGAGTGCCTTGTAGGTCTCCTCGTTCAGGACGCCCCCTGTGGGGTTGGAGGGGTTGGTGACCACGAGCATCTTCGTATCGGGTGTGATCTTCGACTGGATGTCGTCGGTGTCGGGCTGGAAGTCGCCCTCGGTGAGCTTGTACTCGGTGTACGTTCCGCCGGCGAGCTGTGCATGGGGTCCGTAGATGACGAATCCGGGACTGGGGATCAGGACGTTGTCCCCGGGGTCGATCATGCTCTGTGTTATCTCCAGGAGTGCGGAGGATCCGCTGGGGGTGATGATGATGTTGTCGCCGGTGATGTCGCCGTACTTGGAGAACCTCTCGGCCACGGCCTTCCTGAGTTCGGGGATACCGGCGGTCGGTCCGTACTTGTTGAGTCCCGCCGTGGCGGCCGCGTTCATTCCCTCGATCGCCTCTATCGGAGGGGCGAGGTCGGGTTCGCCCAGTCCCAGGTTGATGGAATCGGGGCCCGCGAGGTCGAACATCTTCCTTATCCCCGACATGGGGACCTCGGAAATCCTCTTGGAGATCTTCATGGGAGACCGTTTCCCGGTCCGTGCTTATAAGAGTTGTGGGAGTCCGTGTCCGCCTATGATGATGCCCTTCAGGCCGACGTTGATGTTCTGGACGCAGTCCTCGGTGACATCCACCTCGAAGTCCTTGGAGAACCTCCCGCACACCACGCTGACCGTGTGCTTTCCGGGGCTCACCATGTAGCGTGCCGTTCCCACAAGCATGAACGAGCGGTTGTCCGGCTCCCCGTCGAGACGGACCTCCACGAAGGATGTGGGGATTATGGAGAATATCTCCAGTCTGAGTTCGTATCTCGCGCCCTGGTCCGTCCCGTCGGTTGCGACCTTGGTACCGCAGTATATGCAGAAACCGTATGGTAGAGCATCATCCAGACTGATGTCTCTCTGACATTGGGGGCATTTCAGGGCGATGGGGGCCATAA
>JBJEIK010000222.1:0-1501 GCA_051876975.1 Candidatus Methanomethylophilaceae archaeon | reverse complement strand
AAGCTCTGCATGTTCCACACCATGGCCACCTGCATGCTCAGTCCCAAGAAGAACAACAGGAACCACAGGAAGCTGGCGGTCATAGACGGTGAGATCGGATACATCGGAGGATTCAACATAGGTGTGGAATACCTCGGACAGGGGGAGTTCGGCCATTGGAGGGACTCGGCCGTCAGGATCAGGGGTTCCGCCGTGGACTCCCTCAGCATCAGGTTCGGACTCGATTGGAAGTACGCATCGAGGGAGAACATACTGGCGGAAGCCGGATACTATCCTCCGAAATCCCATGATGGCGACACTCCGGTGCAGATAGTCTCCGGCGGACCGGACATGGAGACCACCAACGGGATAGCGTTCCAGTACATGCAGATGATAAACCAGGCCGAGGAGAGCATCCTGATACACACACCCTACTTCGGACCCGGGGACGCTTTCACCATGGCCCTCAGGGCGGCGGCCATGCGCGGAGTGGATGTCAGGATCATCATCCCGGACATAGGCGACCATCCGTTCGTATACTGGGCCAACAGGAAGTACGCGAGCATGGTGATGGACGATGGGGTGAAGGTGTACGAGTACCACGACGGGTTCGTACACTCCAAGACCATCGTCGTTGACGGGCACTGGTGCTCCGTCGGATCGGCCAACTTCGACGACAGGAGCATGAGACTGAACTTCGAGGCCAACGCCATGATCTACTCAGACGAGATAGGCAGGAAGATGGTGGAGGCCTTCGGGAAGGACCTGGAGAGATGCACCGAATACACCATGGGGATGTTCGCGGACAGGACACTTCTTCAGAAGATGAAGACCAACATCTCCTGGCTGGTGTCCGAACAGCTCTGAACCTAGTTCAAATACAACCGATACATCGGCGATGACATGTCCGAGACCCTGACCGTCACCCAGCTGAACACCCGCGTCAAGGAGAGGTTCGAATCCGACCCCGGCCTGCACGACATATGGGTGAACGGGGAGATCTCCAACCTGACGAAGGCATCCTCCGGACACTACTACTTCACGCTGAAGGATGCCACCAGCGAGATCAGGTGCGCCATGTTCGCCAGGAGCCGCGGGAGGATAGACTTCGAACCCACCGCCAACATGAAGGTCTCCGTGTTCGGTAAACTGGACATGTACGTGCCCCGCGGAAGCTACCAGTTCATCGTGGAGACGATGAGGCGCTCCGGGATCGGGGACCTGTACCTGGCATTCGAGCAGCTGAAGAGGAAGCTGGAGGCCGAGGGCCTGTTCGACAGGTCCAGGAAGAGACCACTTCCGCAGTATCCCAGGACCATCGGTGTGGTGACATCCCCCACGGGTGCGGTCATACACGACATAATCATGACATCCGCCTCCAGATTCCCGGCGGACATACTCCTTGCCCCTGCCCTTGTGCAGGGGGAGGGGGCGGCACAGTCCATAGTAGCCGGGATCGAGCTCCTGAACAGACAGGATGTGGACGTCATCATCGTGGGAAGGGGAGGAGGGTCCATCGAGG
>JBJEIK010000221.1:0-1516 GCA_051876975.1 Candidatus Methanomethylophilaceae archaeon | reverse complement strand
ATTCACCGATATCCTGGAGAGGGAATATGGCAGGATAAATGTCCGTATCGACGAGAACTGCATCAGGCTCAGCTACTATCCGTGCAAGATCTCGCTGTACGTCTACAGTTGGAATGCAATCGCATACGCTTTCATGAACGGGGAGGCGGATTGCAACAACTTCCCCGTCGATGGAAGCAAGTATGATCTGGAGATGCTGGCAAGGCAAACCCATTTCGGACCCGGAGCCTACGTTAATGCGAACGGGAATCTGTTCGTTCCAAACTACCCGTTCATGTTCAGGGAGAGGGATCTCAAGAAGGATGGTTTCGTGGTATCAGTGCTCGACCGTCTGGCGGAGATGGCCGATTACAACTCGTATGCTTTCAATGAATCCATGAAGACCCCGGAGGAATCCGATCTCGACATCGATCTGGATGACCTTGACCTGACCGATCTCGACTTGGATATCTCGTCCGGATCCGAAGGCAGTGGCGAGGATTCCTCCGAATCGACGAACGGGAACGAGGGGTCCTGACCTCCGACCGTATCGGAGGTCGCATGACTCTGAAGGTGCACATAGCCACCGTGGGCTCCTCCAGGGAGCCCATATAGAAGGTCATCCGCTGCATCCCCGGAATAGACACCCTGTACCTCCTGCACACTGCTGGAGGACCTTCCCAGGAGTCGGCGGAGCACATCGCATTGTGGATACGGGGTATGATACCGGATGTCAGACTCAGAACGATCCCTCTGCTGGATTTCATGGGTATAGTCCAGGTGATCTATGACATAAGGGACGAGATGGAGGGCAGGGATGTGGAGTTCTCCATCAACATAACCGGCGGCACCAATCTCATCGCGGCCGCGGCATGCTACAGCTCATATTACATCCGGGCTCAGATCTATTATTCCGTCCGGGGCGAGGAGGGGGATCCTGTGGAATCCCAGGTGATCAGGGTGGAGGCCCCCAAAGCCATCGATGTCACCAGGTACAAGGACCTCACCAAGGACATCCTCGCCTACATACTGAGGATGTCCAATGAACACAGGCAGGTCACCAAGACGATGATCGCATCCGAGTTCGGTATAACGAAGCAGAAGGTTGGCTATCACACCGGCATCCTGGAGAAGGATGGCCTCCTCAGACAGGTGGAATACATGAACGGCGACAGGGTGGATAGCCGTCGTTCCGAACTGGTTCTCACTCCCCAGGGTGTGATGGTCGCCAGGAATCTGTGACGATTTCAACCTCTTCTCATCCACAGGGCGACCATCCTGCCCTGGGCGGTGAGCTCCACGGTGTTCTTCCTGTTGTCCACCTTCCCGCTCTCCTCTTTGAAACCCTTAGTTATCGTGATCAGTTTCTCTCCTTCCAGCTTCCTCAGATGGTATCCGGAGTTCTGGTTGTCTATGTTGAATTTCGAGATGATCGTGGTGTTTGACACAGGTCCTTTTTCGGATTCGTCGTAGATGAACTGCAGGATGTCGTTGGTCTTCCCTTTGATGGAACCCAGGTTCGGTGAATAGGGCATCG
>JBJEIK010000220.1:0-1520 GCA_051876975.1 Candidatus Methanomethylophilaceae archaeon | reverse complement strand
CTCCTGCGACCCTGAGGACTACATGGCATTGCGTTCCAGATACATCGCGGCCGTCAGCACCTTCGCCGTGGCGGAGGGTATGAGGGGCGAGGTCATCGACGAACTGGTCTCACTGACCCGCCGTCTCGCCGACATCCTCGAGGACGGGGGCTTCCGTTCGGACTGGGCACGTCTGTTCTCCGCATCCTACAACGACACCATGCATTCGCTATCCGTCATGGCGATGAAGGACACGGGTCTGGAGCTCTCGTCCGATATGACGGACAGGTTCTGCTCCGACATCATCGAACCCCACGGGGGCCTCTACGCCGCCGTGGCATACTCCACCGCCGTGTTCCTGCTGGAATGCGGTGTCGACAGGGACAGGGCGCTGAAGTTCCTGAAAGATATCCAGTCCATCACCGCGACGACGTTGGACAACGGCCCGTACTCGGTCGACAGGACCTTGGTCTCCGCGATAGTCTACGATGCACTCGGCGGGGAGAAGGGGATGGCCCCCTCCGTCTCTCTGGATGTCGTCACCCAGCTGGGCCCGGATCCGAAGGGTATGTTCGGACTTCTGGGGCTGTATGTCCGGGCGCAGTCCGGTAAGAGGTCCAGGAAGGCCATGATGGACGACTTCATGTCTGCGGGGATCATGGTGGACGACAGCGTCATGGACCGTATGCTCGAGACTCCGTTCACGCCGTCCATGCTCTGGGACGTCCCCATTCTGAGGCCGTTCCTTCTGGATCGATCATGAGGTGTCCTCCATGACGGAGAAGCTGGTGCGTGATTGGATCCCTTGGATCATAAGGTCCCAGGGCAGGGACTGCGAGTGCAGGGTCGCCGATGACGATGAGTATCAGGGGATGCTGATAGACAAGCTCGACGAGGAGGTCGCCGAGTTCAAGGCCGAGAGGAACCTGGAGGAGCTGGCGGACATCATGGAGGTGCTCTTCGCACTGGCAAAGGAGATGGGCTATGAGGAGAGAGACCTTATCGAGGAGAACGCCAGGAAGAGGGGCGAGAGGGGATCCTTCGAGGACCGTATCGTTCTGAGGATGGATTGAGGGTGGGCATGGGAAAACGTGGACCTAAACTGAGGTACAACGACATCCCGTGTCCCAATGGGGATTGTCATCTGTACGGCAGGATCGGAGAGGGCAACATAACATCCAGGGGCACTTGGACAAACTCGTCCGGGGAGGTCGTCCGCAAGTTCGTCTGCACGGCCTGCGGCAGGACGTTCAACAGCCGTACTGGGACCGTCTACGAAGGTTCTCATCTCCCCACAGAGCAGTTCGACAGCATAGTCTATGGTCTGAACAACGGTTCGACCATCAGGGAGATGGCGGATTCCGAGGGTGTAAATCGGAACACCGTACTGCTTTGTAAGATGCGTGCCGGCATGTCCAAGGTAGAGGGTGCGGGTTCCATTGACATCCCGAGGGAAGGATGATCTGGTTGCTGTATCCTGTTTATCCGCTTCTTCGGAATAGACATGTTCTTTCATCTCATACTTCCAATCGTCTATGGAA
>JBJEIK010000219.1:0-8386 GCA_051876975.1 Candidatus Methanomethylophilaceae archaeon | reverse complement strand
CCCTCGGAGAAGATCTCCCAGAGTTCGAACCTTCCCACGATACGGTCCAGGATGACGGATGGCTGCTCCGCTCCGAAGTGGGTGCAGGAGACACCGATCATTGGATGACCTCCTCTCCGTCGACGGTGATGGGGGCGACCCTGTCGATCAACGCCATCAGATCGTCATCCTCGATGGTGACCTCTATAGCCCCGAGTACGGGTCTCTTGTCCGCGAACGACACCTTGCCGACCGTCGCCACCTGTTTGTTGAGTGAGAGACGGGTGATGTTACCACGGGAGTTCATGATCATGACCGCACGGGTGGCATCCAGTATCTTCTGTCTGCGGATGGCCTTGGAGAACCTATCGAGGGTTGCCTCACCCTCCAGACGTCCATCGTTCAGCACAAGTTCCGCATCCGGGAATATAGAGAGGACGGCGGAACGCACTTTCTCCTCATCTTCGCTCGGATTGACCGGACAGGATATCCTTACTGCAGTCATGATTCCAACCAAGATTCACTAGTATATAAACGGAAACTGTTTTACTTCGTAAAAAATGTCAAATAGAAGTGCTGGCGGACATTCCCATCGATGGGTCGCATCGCATCTCTTTTTTACAGGTCGGTACATCAGGTCATTCATGAAAGAGGAGATCCTGTCGGCAGCCGCAAGGAGGAAGATCTTCTTCTCGCCAGATGCGATGGAGATGATCCTTTCCAACAACGATCCGATGGGATTCACCAACACCGTCTTCTCCCATCTATCGAAGAACATGATGTTCGTGAACAAGCAGGATATCATGGACTGCATCGCCGGTGACAAGATCCTGTTCCAATCAGAGAAGGAGATCAAACCCCACAACAAGTTCACCCCGGACATACACGTGGTGAAGGGAACGGACATCACCGGAGAATCCACCTGTGAGGGAAAGGTCAACGACTTCGCCCAGTACTTCAGGAGCAGATACTTCACTCTCAGGAGGCTCATCGAGAAGCGCAACGACTTCGGAAGGGCCATGGACATCTCCCGTGCCAAGACCTTGGATAGGGAGACACGCATCATCGGTATCGTTTACGAGAAGTCCACCACCAAGAACGGCCACACCATGCTGACGGTGGAGGATGATACGGACACCGCCAAGATCTTCATCTCCAAGGAATCACCGCTTGCAGGGGAGACCTTCGTGGAGGACGAGGTCGTAGGGATAGTCGCGAAGCCCAACGCCCAGAGGACGCTCCTCATGGCGGAGAAGATCTACCGCCCGGACATCCCCAAGACCAACACATGGGAGCTCAGCGACTCCATCTCGAAGATCGCATTCCTATCCGATGTCCACGTGGGAAGCACGACGTTCCTCGAGAAGGACTGGGAACGCATGATGAGGTGGTTGAAGGAGAACTCCGTGAAGGAGGATGTCAACTACATCGTATTCCCGGGTGATGTCGTCGACGGTATCGGAGTGTTCCCGGACCAGGACAAGGAACTGTCGATAGGCGATATCTATCAACAGTATGAGCGTCTTGCAGAATATCTCAAGGACGTTCCGGACCATATCAAGATGGTAATCCATCCCGGAAACCACGATGCGGCACGTCTAGCGGAACCCCAGCCTGCATTGAACTCGGTGTTCACCAAGACCTTCGACTCCAACATCCTGATGGTGGGGAACCCCATCTACCTGAACGTTGAGGGCAGGACGGTCCTCACATACCATGGGAAGAGCATGGACGATTGGATCGCCGGAGTGCAGCAGCTAACCTACGATGATCCACTGAAGGTCATGAAGGAGATGTGCGTCAGACGCCACCTCGCACCGATCTACGGACAGAGGAACGCGCTCGCACCGGAGAAGAAGGACTACATGGCCATGGAGTACATCCCGGACATCTTCGTGTCGGGACATGTCCACGGTGCAGGTCAGGAGATCTACAACGGGGTCAGACTCATCAACGCATCCACATGGCAGGATCAGACCGAGTACCAGAGGATGCACAACTTCAACCCCGACCCCAGCATCATGCCCGTGGTGAGCCTCGCATCGGGAAGGATCACCATGCACAACTTCAGGGAAGCCTGAACAGAATCATTCTCTACCGATATCACCCGTATCCGACATCATATCATCGATGTGACATCCGATCCGGTTGGAGACGGTGATATCGGAACAATATGACAGAAGGGTGCCGGTCCGGAGACCGGCTGGAAAGTGATTTCCTAAGAGGTTTACATCCCGTAAAGCAGGGCCCAGATGATGATGAGGCCTCCGAGCACGAGCATCGAATACGATGCCACCCAGATCAGGGTGAAGACCCTCTTCAGTTTGACGGGGTCATCCCTTATCTCGGAGACGCGCTCGGCAAGCGACTTCACTCCTCTACATCTCCCTTCTTCTTCAGGTGCTTGAGACGGGTGGTGTTCTCCCTGTCCATCTCTTCGAGACTGAACTTGACGAACCTCTCCGACTCCTTGAGCTCGGGAATGATCTTGAACTCGAGAGCGTTGACACGCCTCTTGGTCTTCTCGATCTCATCGAGCAGCTTCTTCATGGTGGTCTCCACCTCGGCTGCGCGCACGAGCGTGTCGAGGAGCTTCTCGAACGCCGTTGCGGCATCCTCGATGTAGGCGGAGGTCGAGATGACACCGTAACCTTTCTCGGTCATCTTGGTGTGGATCTTCTCGGCCTCTACCTTGGGAACCATCATTCCCATGATGCTTTTGCTGCCCAATTTCACCTGCGGGTCTGCTTTAAGAGCATACGCCGCGCTCTTCACGGCGATCTCTCCCTCTACCGCGCGGGCGATGGTGATCTTCTCCATTGCGGACTCGTAGTCCGAGGAGACACCGGCACGCATCTGCCTGGCCTTCTCGAGGACCTCGAAGAACTCGATGATGAGACCATCTCTCTTCATCTTCATGATCTTGTAACCACTCTGGGTCAGCTTGATCCTCTTCTTCAGGTCAAGAAGGACTGAACGGTTGGGGGTGACATCGTGTGCAGCCATGGGTATCACTCTTTCTTGGGCAGGTACTTCTCGATGTACTTACGGTCGATCCTGGTGAGCTGATCGAGATCGAGCTCGGTGAAGATCTCCCAAGCAAGGTCGAGGGTCTCCTCGATGGAACGGTCCTCGTCGATTCCCTGGCGGACGATACGGTCCTCGAAGATGTCGGCGAAGTCCAGGAGCTTCCTGTCCTTTGCGGAGAGGGAGTCCTTTCCAACGATTGCCACGAGTCCACGGAGATCCTTACCCTCTGCATAGGATGCATACAGCTGGTCAGAGACTCCCTTGTGGTCCTCACGGGTCTTGCCCTTTCCGGTTCCTCCTCCCATCAGCCTGCTGAGGGATGAGGAGACGTTGACCGGCGGGTAGATTCCGTTCCTGTGCAGCTCCCTGGACAGAACAATCTGTCCCTCGGTAATGTATCCGGACAGGTCGGGGATCGGGTGGGTGATATCGTCTCCGGGCATGGAGAGGATGGGGATCTGAGTGATGGATCCCTTCTTGCCCTTGATCCTTCCGGCACGCTCGTACAGCTGTGCGAGGTCGGTGTACATGTAACCGGGGTATCCACGCCTTCCGGGCACCTCTTCACGAGCTGCTCCGACCTGGCGCAGTGCCTCACAGTAGTTGGTGACATCGGTCATGATGACGAGAACCTGCATTCCGAGCTCGAAGGCCATGTACTCCGCGGTGGTGAGACCGAGACGGGGTGTGACGATACGCTCGACGGCAGGGTCGTCTGCGAGGTTCAGGAAGACGACAGCGCTCTTCAGTGCACCGGTCCTCTCGAACTCCTTCATGAACATCTGCTTCTCCTCGTTGGTGATTCCCATCGCGATGAACACGACGGCGAACTCCTCGTTCTCTCCGCGGACCTTTGCCTGCCTGGCGATCTGCAGAGCGATCTCGTTGTGGGGAAGTCCGGATGCGGAGAAGATAGGCAGCTTCTGACCCCTGACCAGGGTGTTCATTCCATCGATGGTGGAGATTCCGGTCTGGATGAAATCAGAGGGGCTGTCCCTTGCCCAGGGGTTGATAGCGGCTCCGACGATGTCGAGCTCTTTCTCGGGAACGATCTTCGCTCCGCCGTCGAGGGGCTCTCCTGCTCCGGAGAGGACCCTTCCCAGCATGTCCCTGGAGACGGGCATCTTCATGGTCTCGCCCAGGAAGCGGACGGATGCATCCCTGTCGATTCCGGAGGTTCCCTCGAAGACCTGAACGACGACGATGTCATCGGAGGAATCGAGAACCTCTCCTCTCTTCATGGATCCATCGGACATCCTGATGCTGACCATCTCCTTGTATCCGACGGGCTCGGTCTTCTTGACGAAGATGAGAGGTCCGGCGATCTGGGAGATTGTCTTGTACTCTTTGGTAATGTCTGCCATTTGAATCACACTCCCAGCTCTGCGAACTGTTTGTCCATGTCCTCACTGACGGCCTGAAGCTCTGCATCGGTGTTCTCCTCGTATTTGGCCTGGTTGAACCTGGTCCTGACGGGGAGGTATGCGATCTTGTCGACCTGGACACCGGCGGCGAGGGCCTTGTCCGCGAGGTCGGAGTACTTCTTGATCAGGGACATCATGACATACTGCCTCTGGAGGGGGCAGTAACAGTCGACGGGGTGGTACGCGTTCTGCTGCAGGTAGATCTCACGGATCATCTTTGCGACCTCGAGAGTGATCTTCTGCTCGTCGGGCAGGGAGTCGGATCCGACCATCTGCACGACCTCCTGAAGCTCGGACTCCTTCTGCAGGGTCTGCATTGCCCAGGCCCTGAGTGCGGGGAAGTCCTCTGCGACGTTGGACTTGTACCAGTCGAGCAGCTGTTTGTCGTACATGGTGTACGATGTCAGCCAGTTGATTGTGGGGAAGTGACGCCTCTCCCTCAGTTTGGTGTCCAGTGCCCAAAAGACACGGACGATACGGAGGGTGTTCTGAGTGACGGGCTCGGACAGGTCTCCTCCGGGAGGGGAAACTGCTCCGATGACGGAGATGGATCCGTCGTCACCGCAGAGGGTCTTCGCACGGCATGCACGCTCGTAGAACTCGGACAGACGTCCTGCGAGGTATGCGGGGTATCCCTCTTCTCCGGGCATCTCTTCGAGCCTGGAGGAGATCTCACGCATTGCCTCTGCCCACCTGGAGGTGGAGTCTGCCATCAGGGAGACGTTGTATCCCATGTCCCTGAAGTACTCGGCGATGGTCATTCCGGTGTAGACGGATGCCTCCCTTGCCGCGACAGGCATGTTGGAGGTGTTGGCGATCAGGACGGTCCTCTTCATGAGGGACTCTCCGGTCCTGGGGTCGACCAGCTCGGGGAACTCTGTCAGAACCTCGGTCATCTCGTTTCCACGCTCACCGCATCCGATGTAGACGACAATCTCTGCATCGGAGTACTTTGCGAGGGACTGCTGAGTGACGGTCTTTCCGGTACCAAATGCACCGGGGATTGCCGCTGCTCCTCCCTTTGCGAGGGGGAACATGGTGTCGAGAACACGGAGTCCGGTGACCAGGGGGACATCGGGCTGGTATTTCTCGGCAACGGGCCTGGGGACACGGACGGGCCAGTACTGCATCATGCAGACATCCTTTCCGTCGATGACAGCGACTGTCTCGTCAACGGTGAAGGATCCGGATTTGATGGAGTCGATCTTTCCCTTCTTGATGTCGATGGGCACCATGATCTTGTGGACCATGGGTCCCTCCTGGACGGTACCGATGACCTGTCCAGCGGACACCTCGTCTCCTACTTTTGCTGTGGGAGTGAAATCCCATTTCTTCTCATGATCCAGTCCAGGTGCGGAGACTCCCCTGTAGATGAAGTCTCCCATTTTGTCCCTGAGGACGGGCAGGGGCCTCTGGATTCCGTCGTAAACGGAAGTCAGAAGTCCGGGTCCGAGCTCAACGGCAAGAGGCCTTCCTGTGTTGGTGACAGGCTCTCCGGGTTTGATACCGGATGTATCCTCATAAACCTGGATGATGGAGTAGTCGCCGACGATCTTAATGACCTCTCCCATCAGCTGCTCGTTTCCCACGTGCACGACATCGTACATTTTAGGGGAGATTCCGGTAGCTGTGACGACAGGTCCGGCGACCCTGTAAATTACACCTTCAGTGCTCATTTATTCATCCTCTGTTTTGTATAAATCAACGCCAATCGCTCTCTTGACCTTCTCACGGAGGTCTCCATCATCTCCACCGACGGGGACGACGACAGGCTGGATCGAATCCATTACCTTCTGTCTTACCTGGAAAGAGAGATTGTCGAGGTCCTTCGCATCTACTGCGAGGATACCTATTGTAGGCTGGGACATTGCCTCCAGCATTTTCTCCTGGTAGTTGTCTGAATTAGCGACGAACACACGCCTGATTCCTGCAAGCCTGAATCCGAGCACGAACTCGTCACTGCCTATTACTGCGATTTCCATCAGATCACCAGCAGTCCTTTGATGGTCTCTTTGCTGAGTCCGCTCTCGATTCCCCTAGCGATTGTCCTGATGTTGCTTACCTCGATCTCCTTGTGGATCATGTAGTCGAGGATGGGCACGACGGACAGGGGATACAGGTGAGAGAACTTCTTGGCCTGAGCGATCTCGTACTTCTTCATCTCAGTGACGATGTCCCTGAGATTGACGCTGTCTGCCTCCACGAGGTCCTTGATGATCTCGTAGAACTCCAGCTGGGAGAGGTCCGAGGCCGCTGCCGCGATCGTCTCTGCGTTGGCGAGCTGAACGGCGAGCTTCTTGTCGACCTGCTTTCCTCCAGGGATGATGTACTGCATCACGGACTCCCCGTAGATACCCTCTGCCTTGAGCTTGAGAATGGTCTCGAGGTTCCTGACATCGATCTCCATCCTGACGTACTCCTCGAACAACTTCGTGGGTCTGGAGGAGGGATCGATACTCGAAAGCAGCCTGTAGTAGTGGTACTTGTCGCAGTAGTCCTCGACAGCACCCAGGTTGTTTCCGGATTCCTTGTACGCGTCCAGGATCTCCTGGCCGTTCATCTTCACCATCTTTGCATAGTTGCTGATGATGTCTTCGCTGGATTCGAGGGAGATAAGCTTCTCCAGAGATTCGGCGCCGAGACTGCCGGCAGGGACCAGGTCCTCCCTGATCTCTTCCGCATCAAGGCCGTATGACTTACCGCGGAGGATGACCTTCAGGTTCCAGATATCCCATTTCTCGAGATATGCCGCAACCATCGATTCGAGCTCACCCTGAGAGGCTGCAAGGATGCTGCTGAAGACCTTTGCCATGTTGGCGTAGGTCGCGTGCTCGACGAGGTCGATTCCGTCGATCTTCCCTGCAAGCTCGGCCATCTCCTTCTGATAGCCGGACTCGCTGATGTAACGGGAGATCTCGGGGACGCTCATCTGCAGCATCTTGTTGTAGTCCTCTTCGCCGAGGAGAAGGGATTTCTTGGCCTTCACCCTGGCTACGGTGTATGCGTAGTTGCCTTTTCTTCCGCTGCGCCTGAACATACGCTTCACCTGAAGAGAATTTCAGACACAGATCTGATCTCGCGGTCCCAGATCTCCTGGAGAAGAGTGGAGTACTGCATGTCGACCTCGACCTGTCCGTCCTCGCTCTGGAGGATGAGACCTGCCTTGATCCTGCTGTCCTTCACCACTTCGCTGACCCCGAGATCGGCTGCGGAGAACGAATCGTTCTCGGAAATGAGTGCCTTGGGGTTGGCGATGACCTTCTTGGCGGCCTCGACCATTGCCTTGTACTGCTCCAACTTGACATCGCTGGGTGCGTTCTCAAGGTCGGCGAGGGTTCCCTCGAAAGCCTCGGTGAGGAGCTCCTTCTTCTTGGCCAGGACGATCTTCTTGCTCTCGAGCTCTGCGCTGGAGAGTTCCTGACGGCTGAGACGCTCAACTGCCTCTTTGAGCTTCTTGTCCTCTTTGTCTTTCATCTCAGAGATCTTCGCATCCGCATCGGCGTTGATCTTGGCGATCTCGGCATCGGCCTGGGCCTTGATGGCCGCAGCCCTGTCGTCCGCGGACTTGAGGATCTCCTGAGTAACGTTAGCTAATGCCATGAGATTACCTCTTGGCGAGCTTACATCACGAAGATACCGAGGATAGCGATAACCAGTCCGAAAATGACGATGGTCTCGGGCAGAACCATGAAGATCATTGCCTTTCCGAACAGGGACTGGTCCTCAGTGATTGCTCCGACTGCTGCTGCTCCGACATCTTTCTCGGCCATACCGGCTCCGAGACCGGTGAGTCCGACTGCGAGTCCTGCTCCGATTGCGATAAGTCCTGTTCCAACGTCTGCCATTTTCATACCTCTTTAGTTGCTTTATTGTTAGAAACTGTTTGTTTGCGTTTGATGTTGAGGGGGTTGTACTCGATTCCTCCTCCCTCGAAGAATTTGGCCATAAGCTCG
>JBJEIK010000218.1:0-1525 GCA_051876975.1 Candidatus Methanomethylophilaceae archaeon | reverse complement strand
TATGATGCACGTTTTCAGGGAAAAGCAGGCCATGTCAGCACACATCTTCGATGTACCTGTGGGCGATTAAAGTATTAATATAGTAACTATTATGCTCGGTATTAGAATTCGAAGTGATTCTACGAATTTCGTAGAAAACATTCGAGGAGTGAATCTCATGGTCAACGAACAGGACATCAGTATCGAGGAGCGCCTTGAGAGGGCCAAGAAGCCCGGACAGGACGCAATGGTCATGCACAAGTACTACGGCGGAAAGATCGAGGTCGTTCCCAAGGCATGTGTCAGGGGATTCGATGACTTCGCCATCTGGTACTCTCCCGGAGTCGCGGAGCCCTGTAAGGACATCGCCAAGAACCCCGATATGGTGTACGAGCACACCTGGAAGTGGAACACCGTCGCAGTGGTATCGGACGGAACCCGTGTACTCGGACTCGGAGACATCGGACCCGAGGCCGCCATGCCCGTCATGGAGGGAAAGGCCATGCTCTTCAAGTACCTCGGTGGAGTGGACTGTGTCCCCATCTGCCTCGACACCAAGGATCCCGAGAAGATCATCGAGACCGTCAGGCTTCTCGCACCCTCGTTCGGTGGAATCAACCTCGAGGACATCTCCAACCCCAAGTGCTTCGATATCCTGGATGAGCTCAGGAGGGACTGCAAGATTCCCGTGTGGCACGACGACCAGCAGGGAACCGCCACCGTCGAGGTCGCAGGTGCCATCAATGCCATGAAGCTCGTTGGAAAGAAGCTCGAGGACGCACACATCACCGTCATCGGTGCCGGAGCGGCATCCATCGCCATCGCAAGGCTCCTGCTCGCCACCGGATTCAGCCCCAAGAACATGTGTATGTGCGACTCCAAGGGAATCCTGAACCAGTCCAGAGAGGACGTAGCCGCCGGATTCAAGCAGAAGTGGGAGATCTGTGAGAAGACCAACGGAGCAGGAAAGACCGGAGGAATGAAGGAGGCCTTTGAAGGAGCGGACATCGTCATCGCCGCATCCAAGCCCGGACCCGGAACCATCCCGCCCGAGTACGTCGACCTCATGGCCGATGACCCCGTCATCTTCGCGACCGCAAACCCCATCCCCGAGATCTGGCCCTGGGAGGCCAAGGAGCACGGATGCAAGGTGTTCGCCACCGGAAGGTCCGACTTCCCCAACCAGGTCAACAACTCCATGGGATTCCCCGCCATCTTCCGTGGAGTGCTCGACGTGAGGGCAAAGACCATCACCGACGAGATGTGCATCGCAGCGGCAAGGGAGCTCGCCAAGTGCGCAGAGGAGAAGGGAATCTCCGAGGACTACATCATCCCGACCATGTCCGAGATGGACGTCTTCCCCAGGGAGGCAGTCGCAGTCGCAATGAAGGCCCAGGAGCAGGGAGTTGCCAGGCTCAAGCTCAGCCGTCAGGAGCTGCATGACAGGGCCGAGTTCATGATCAAGAGGTCCAGGGGACTCACCGCCAAGATGATGGACGACGGCTACATCGCCGACGTCAACAAGGCATTCGAGTAAACATCTCAG
>JBJEIK010000217.1:0-8400 GCA_051876975.1 Candidatus Methanomethylophilaceae archaeon | reverse complement strand
GCCCTCCACCCACCTTCCGAGATCACCGATGTCGTACCTCTCGGTGTGGCCGTCCTGTCTCCTGAATCCAGTGAACAGCAACCTTCCGACCTCACCGGGACCGACGGGTTCGTCGGAATCGGTCTTGACGATCTCCAACGACTGTATCTCGGTGGGTAGATGGAACATGGATGGTCCGCAGTACCTGCAGGGATATCCCATCAGACCGGTCTCGTTGGCGGCGTAGAACATGCTGCAAATGTACTCCACACCCATGCTCTCGAGGTACCTCCTGTATCCCTCGGTCATGACCTCTCCGCCGTAGAGGACCTTCTTGATCCTCCCGTACCTGCGGAACTCCTCCTCGTTGTCCCTGATCAGACGTATTATGTAACTGGGAGCTCCGAGCATGACCGTGGCCTTACCGGTGAACATGTAGTGGGCGGCGAGCTTGGTGTCATCCAGTCCGCTGATCCTAAGATGCGGTATGCCCAGACGGTCGAAGATGGATATGCACATGTTGAGACCGCCGTACAGGTTCCCTCCCCTGAGGAAATCCGCAACGATGTCCGTCTTGGCATCGATGCCCTGGGCTATCACCGCCCTGGCACCCGGACCGATCAGATACTCCTCGTAGTCGCGGCGGGTGTATGCGCAGAACACAGGCTCCCCCGTGGTGCCTCCGCTCTTCAGGACGACACCTGTTCCGTTCTCCGGGATCGGGGGGTAGTCCTTCTTCCCCTGGATGGGACCGTGGAACTCCCTCTTCTCAGGCTCCCTGAGCTCCCTGAAGGTGCAGATACCGTTCATGTCGATGTCCAAACGCATGCTGACCCTGCGGAGATAGCGCGGAAGCGTGTATCCTCCGTCATGGGGTTCTCCATCGTATCCGAGGCTCATGGTGGAGACGGGTGTGATCCTACCCACTCCGGCTGCGTACAGTGCGGCGGAGACAGGTTCGATGTCATCGAGGGTGCATGCGAGTCCGGCGGTCTGCAGGTACTGTCTCATGCATCTGAGCTTGGATGGCAGCCTGTCCCTGGTGAGAGGTGAAAGCCACACGGTGCGGAACAGGGGTGACGGGAGGAAGCGGGTGTCGTATCCCACCAGGATCCTCCATGTACCCTCCGGGTCCCTGACGGTGTCGCCGGGGTTGAAGTAGGTGTCGCAGTCGTGGACCAGGGTCACGGCGGTGATCTCGGCCGCCTGGGCGTCGTCCGGGGCCTTGCGGGGATACCTGGTCTTTGCCCTGTCGAGGGCCTCCCCCAACATCCTCGCAGCCTTGTCGATCACAGCCCTGTCATCGGTGTCGATCAGAACGCACTGCGGACTGGAGCAGGACTGCTGCTCGTTCCTGCAGACGCTCTTGGCCACATCATCCATGGTCGCCTCGGTGATGCAGTCCGGTTCGATGTACGCGAAGCTGATCCTGTGACCCCATACCACAAAGGGGATACCGCGGGGTGCGGACTCCCTGATGGATGCGACGGCCTCCTCCCCTCCCCAGACGCTGATGCAGTCGGCCCTGTCCAGGAGGAATCCCATGGTCTCCTTGTCCGAGGACGAGAACCTCAGGAGGTAGACGAAATCTCCTATTCCGGGATGCTCGCAGAGGTCTCCTATGACCTCGCAGGCGAACTCCCCTATTCCGGAGGCGACCTTCATGATGTTGATGTTGCCTGTGATCAATCCATCCGCCATTGCAGTGGGTGCGACTATCGGTGAGTTGCCGGATGTGACGTGGACGAGGACTCCGAGGGGCCTCCATGCCTCGTACAGCTGCTCGGTTGCGGAAATCCTGTTCAGTTCGAAGAGGTCCTGTGTCCCGAGCTCCCTGTCGATCTTCCTCATCATGGATTCGCGGCTGTATACCTCCGCCAGGGCGTTGATTATGGCCATGGGATCCTCGGAACCGTCCCTCTCCAGGGCCTCCCTGTACCTGTCGGTATCGCCGGAACGGATGCGCCTGCTGATCGAATCGCATGCCTCTATGACATCCTCGACCTTGGGGAACCTTCCGATCGTTGATTCGATCTCAGAATCCAACGTTCCAAGGAGGTCCTTGAAGGAGTCGACCTTCCTTCCCTTCCAGATGCTGGTGGCCATGTCAGCGCCTCCTGAGCAGTTCGGATGCGGCTATGGCACAGCTCTTGTTCTTCGAGACACCGGCACGTCCGACAAGTTCCAACCAAGGTGCCTTGTTCCCGCACCTGCAGCTTCCCGGAGGATGCATTATCCCGAAATCACCCATCATCAGACTCGTAACAGGAACGGCGGTGTTGATTGCTGATACGAAATTGACGAATCCCTTCTCACCGTAACCGAGAGGCTCCAACGTCACCGGATCACGTATGAGGATCCTGTCATAGACGGGCATATGGAAGTGATGCTCCTCACAGTCGGTGTATCCGACACCGTGCTCCACGGCACCGTAGGATTCCCTGAAGCATGTGTGGTCCAGACCCAACCTGGAACCCACGTAGTCCCTGAACTCCTTGGGGGAGACCTGCTTGTCGGCGAATCCCTTCCATCCCCCTCCCATGCAGACGAAGGAACGTTCGTTGAGCTTCAGCGGAGGCATGCCCATGGCCTCCATCTTCTGCAGTGTGAAGTACAGGAACGCCGGGAATCCCAGGATGTACACCGGGAGACCCTGCTCCTCGAACCTCCTCAGGGCGTCTATGCAACCGAACAGGTCGAACTCGTGGCCGGTGCCGTTGTACTTCAATCCGTAGACCAGCTCGTTCTCCTTCCCGTACCTGCGCATGACCTGCCTGGTCCTCATGGTACCCATGCTCACTCCTGGTGCCGGCTCGTAGGAGTACATCAGGAAGTTCACCGGCTCGTCGATGATGTGCCCGTAATAACCCATCTGGGTGTCCACGGACTTGTCGGATGCGAACAGACTCCACTCGTCGAAGAACATCTGACTCTTCTGTCCGGATGTTCCGGATGATGTGAGCGTGAGCCTGATGTCATCCTCGGGTGCGGTCCTTATCGTGTGGGTCTTGTAGAAGTTGGCGTGGATCGGAGGTATCCTGGCGATGTCGTCGATGGTCCTCAGGTCCTCTATCGAGAAACCGTTCCTCTCCAGCCAGTCGGCGTAGAAGGGGCATGCGCTGTGCAGCCTCAGATTCTCCCTTATGGATTCCAGGAAGACCTCGTTCGTCCCCTCTATGTCGTAGGGGTCCTCGGACCCCCATAGTTCCATTGTCGCAGGCATCCCGTCCAGTTCCGGAACGGGATCGTCCAATCCTCTTATGAAAAAATCAGTCATAGGTCTCCCTCCGGGTCGAGATCGCGTACCATCGAGACCAGCTTTCCGAAAGGTTCGGTGGTCTTGATCGACGAGTAGTCCACGATGCTTGACATCGTGTTCTGCATCATCAGATAGTCGCATCCCGATGATACCGGGAACATCCCGGTGCAGAAGTATCCGAGGTCCTTGGCCGCCTCGTATGCATGGGGGGCGGACGGATCCTGGATGTTTATCATGATCTCGGCTATCTCGCAGCCGATCGCCTTCAGTCCGTGGAGCTCCCTCCTCATGATCTGGAGATGGTCCTCCCCGGTCCTGTCGATGTAGGTGCGTCCGATGGACATGACGTTGTTGAATTCGGTGGTCATGGACGAATCGCCGGTGGGCTCCCCGGGATCTCCGAAGGGGCGCTCTATACCGAGACCGTCATCGATGAAGTCGCAGAGGTCCATGACCTCCTCCGGGACATGGATCGTGCGTGATTCATCATGGAACGACTTGGCGGACCACAGCATGGTCCTGCGGGAATCCTGCCCCTCGAAGGATGTGCCGACGTCGGCGGGGATCCGGTTGAAACCCACTGCACAGGGCCACATACCCATCCTGTCGCTGACCATCTGCGTGTATGGATGGTAGGCCACCGGCTCCATGTTCACAGATTGCAGTCCTATCGACTCCGCCTCGTGCATGGCGTTGTCGATCATCCTGTTCATGATGGAGCACTTCCTGAACTTCCTCTTCACCACAACAGTGGCCATCTCGGCGGTTCCGGGAAGACGGGGAGAACGGACAAGTGCCATGAACCCCGCCACCTCCCCGCTCGGTGCGGTCGAGGTGTATGGGATGAAGTTCCCGTCCCTGGTGGATTCCACCAGTCTCTCGGGAATGTACACGGCCTCGTTCACGTAGGTGTACCCGAACTCATCATAAAGGCACTGGGCCACCTGCATGCACTCCTCCGGCCTCATCCTGTGGATATCGAAGTCATCGGGCTTCATGCACTGCCTGAACTCCGAGACATCGTCATCATCGGAATCGATGTGAGGCACCGGAAGACGGAAGGTCTGCTCCCTTCCATCCCTTCCAAGGTTCCTGAGCTCCGCCCCGTCGGACCTGTTCAGGATGCGGGCGATGTCGGAGTAGCCGCCGTTCTCCAATGTGGAGTAATCGAAGGGGACACCCTTGTCCCTGACGGAGTATACAAGCTCATCTCCATCCCTCCCGATGCTGACGTCTATCCCGGGATCGTATCCGAAGGACGAACCGTAGGATATCAGTCCGAGCAGGATCTCCTCCAGGTTCAACCTCATGCGGAGGAGCAGGTCCTCGCCCATGCCCTGTCCGCGTGAGATGGTCTCCGCCATCGTCAGGACGCATGGTATCATCCTCTCGTCCGCACGGATGGTGACATCGACGAGGTCCATGATGTCACCCCATCAGCGTGTCGAAGTCGGAGATCTCAAGGACCTCCTTCACCAATCCGGTGGCGTTCTCCACCCTTATCCTGGATCCGGACTTCCTCAGGACCAGGATGGCCCTCAACCCTGCGCTGGAGATGTACCTCAGCTCGGTCATGTCCAGGATCACACCCTTCCCGGCGCATCTTCCGACGACCTCCGTCTGGAATCTGGGCGAGGTCTCCGAATCCAGCCTCCCCCTCAGTCTCACGACGGTCGAACCGTCCCTCTCCCCGTAATCTATACTCAGAACATCATCAGACATCCCTGTCTTCCTCCTTCTCTGTTGTGAATGTGACCGTGAGCATGTTCCTGTCCCCCCTGCGCTCGTACGACATGGAATCGGCCATCGCCGAGACCAGGCGTATGCCCTCCCCGCCGGGCTCCCTCTCGTCAAGGGGAACACCATCGTTGCGGTTCGGGACCGCGGTGGGATCGAACATTACTCCCGAATCGATGAATGATATGGAAATGTTTCCGCCGGAACGTTCCATGGTTATGCGGACATCACCGTCTCCGTCCGGATAGGCGTTCTCGGCTATGTTGAGGAAAATCTCCTCGGTGACCAGTTCGGCCTTCATGGACAACATGGGATCGAACCTCTCCGAGACCCATGACACGGCCTCGGGGCACAGTCCGCGCCTGGCCTCGAACACTTTGGAATCGGTCTTCCTGAACACTGCGGCGACGATCGTGATGTCATCGGTGGCCTCGGAGCCTTCCATGAACGACCTTACATCGGAACGGAGGGAATCGACCATGACCCCTGCATCCGTGTTGTCCGAGATGATCCCGGGGATGCGGTCCTCCCCGTAGAAGCGTCCTCCGTGGTCCGCCTCGTTGACGCCGTCGGTGTATGCGAGGATCGCATCCCCGTCGGATAAGGTGATCCTCGAGGATGTGTAGCGGTGGTCCATGAACCCCATCATGGGTCCCCTCCCTCCGTCCAATCTGGTGATATCGCCCGAGAGACGGGTGAACGGGGGGACATGACCCGCATTGACATACTCCAGTTCACCCGTATCCAGGTCCAATGAAGCGATGAATGCTGTCACGAACATGCATGTGGGGTTGTCCTCGGATAATGATGAGTTTGCGGAGGTCACGGCATCCTCCAACGGAGATCCGGACATCATCCTGTCCTTTATGGTGCTCTTGCACCTCATCATGTACAGGGCGGCGGGGATTCCCTTGCCGGACACATCCGCCACCACGATCCCGACCCTCCTGTCGGTGATCGGGAAGAAATCGCAGAAATCACCCGCGATCTCCCTCGCAGGCTCCATCACGGAACGGATCGACACACCCCTCATCCAGTCCAGGGACCTTCCGTCGGGTATGATCGACTGCTGGAGACTCCTTGCCGTCTCCAACTCGGCATCCTTCCTCGCATAGGATATCACACCGGAGATGCCGATGAACATCACCCTGATCATCACCACGAACGTGACCGCGGTCATGATGCAGATGATGCTGGTCAGACCGCTTCCGGAACCCTGCTCGAACAGCCAGAGCATGAGACATCCTGTGATGCATACGGCCATGAACACGGTGGCCGTCATGTATGATCCCGCATATCCACGGGATTCCCTGACGAACCTCCCGAGCTCTTCGTTCATGCGGTTCCCCATGAGCAGGACGGTGATGGCACCGAATGCCACGGCGCACATCATGAGGTCCACGTACGTGTTCCCGACGAAGTACGAGTCTATGAGCTCCACCACTCCTAGGGAGACCATGCTGGAACCCACCATAACAACCACGTAATCGATGAGCGACACGGTGAGGCGGCTGCGGACCTCGCCCTTGTACAATGCAAATGCGGAGACTGCGACCGTGAGGGGCATGAACAGCATGTTAACCGACACCAATGCGCTGCCGTCGAACAGGTTGTAGTCCAGATCCCCGAACACACCGGACATGGTCAGTACCGCCGGGATCAGCGGAACGCCGACGATGACGACCCATCCTCCGATGACTATCGGAACGGAGTATCTGCGCTCCAGGACCCTTCCCATCAGGAATCCCGTGAAGACCATCTGTATCAGATAGAATAGGATCCACAGGATCTCGAATGTGAGGCCGTCCGGATTAAGATACGGAATTAGCATCGGATCATCCCTCCCTCGTCAAGGTCACGGACATTCCGACCTCGCCCATCGAGCTTCCGATGAACGTCATGTTCCCATCCACATCCATGGCACCGTCCAGATGGATGGTCCTCATCCCTGGAGCGATGACTGCCGCGGACACATGGCATCCGTCTGAGGCGGGTGATATCAGGAGTGCAGAGAGCACTCCGAGACCTCCGGTGTCCTCCATGACGATGATCGTTCCATCCGCAAGGGACCCTGTCACCTTCAGTCCGTATCCATCCTTCCGGAGGATGCCGCTGGAATCCACCATGGACACGTCCATCGTGTAGAGTTCACCCGTATCCGGGACATCATGTATCCTTCCCTCAGGATAATCAACCGTGAAGGTGGACACTGCGACGGCCGTGGAACCATCCGAATTCGTGAAGGACCTGAACGTCAAGGTGTCGGAGGACATGGTGAAATCCGAGACGTACCTCCGATCACCGTCATGATACGTGGCCTTCCCGTACACGCATCCGTCCGGATCGCTCCCCAGATACGCCATGTACAACGGAACGGTGCGACCGTTTCCCAGGTCCATGAAGGAGAACACGAGTCCGCCAGATGTGTCCGATACAAGTATGTCCGCGGGTGCGATGGATACGGTCTCATCGGAGGAGAACATCGTTCCCCCCAGGCCGGTGGCACCATGGATATCCGGGAACTCCGGCGGATCCATCGACACGAATGAATCGGAACGGCTCATCAGGACCGTGGAGACGGAACCCTCGGAACTCCACCTGTAACTGGTGATCACACCGTAGAGGAGATCCTCCTGGATGAACCTGCCGTCGAACTGGAAAGTATATCCAAGGGATGGGTAATAGTAGCTGAACTCCAGGCGGTCCCCGCTCAGACCTCCCTGTATAGGACGCCCGTCGAAGGAGCCCATGAACATGCCGTCACCCACACGGGAGATGGTGACCTCCACGGAACCGTCCCCCGGTATGTGACCGGTACGCGTGATGACATCCTTCACGACATTCGCCTCGAACGAGGTGACGGTGTACCATGTGCCGATGCGGTCCTCGGATCCATTGTCCTGGGGTTCGAACGAACCTGCGGAGAACAATCCCACGACGAGTAGGACCAATATCACCATGATGGAGGCGAAAAGTCCGCGGGAACCGCCCTTCATAAACCGAATATAATCTATCACGATAAAAAGAGTGGGTTCACCCGTCGGGATGGACCGTGTTCTCCTTGATGGTCACAGGGACCGTTCCAGTGATGGGGATGCGACGTCTTCGATATCATCGGACCTCCTGCTACATATCCTCCAGCAGACCGCCAGGACGACGGCGGATGTGGCCGATATTATGATGGCCTTCGATGTCGTGCCCAGGAATCCGATGCAGTCGGCGACAATCGACGCGCCGAACATACCGACCGCTATGCCGAGTACCGACAGATAGTACATCCCCCTGTTTATGGATAGGGCGGACCTGTTGAGCTGTCTCTGTCCGGCCTCACTCCTGATATCGTTCTCGATCTTTATCGTACGACTGCGATCATCGATGCATTGGCGGTAACGCTTCAGGGTCTCCATCATCCCATCGTACTCATC
>JBJEIK010000216.1:0-1532 GCA_051876975.1 Candidatus Methanomethylophilaceae archaeon | reverse complement strand
GTATCCGCCTCCACATGTACATCCGCATCGAACCTCGATATCATGGCGGACAACAGCTGCAGCAGCAGGATGGCATAGGACCATTCACCTCTGGGTTCGAAGAGGGATTGTCCGAAGAGGATATGCTCCAGGATACGTTCCATCCCCTCCGCATCCGTGGTTTCGAAGACGTGTGCGAACTCCCCTGTCATCGTTTCGGTCAGGGGAAGGTCTGCACCCAGTCTCCTCCTGACGTATTGAAGGACCTCCTCGTTGGGGATGGCGATATCGTAGTAGCCTTCATCTGCAGACGTTGCGGTCAATTGTCCCGTCATCACCATTGGTGTGAGCAGCCTCTGGAATTCGGGAACATCGATGTCTCTGTATCTGAACCCGTCATCTAGCGGATATCTTATGGTCCCGCTGTTCAATAGAGGGAAGAACGATGCGAACATGGCATTGTCCATGAGATCTAGCGTATTCTTTATCGGATTGAAGGAGGTCGAACCGGGCAGGGTGGATTCCAACTTGCCCCTGGAGACGTATCTGATGACATTGTTGGGATTGCAGATGCGGTGACAGCCTATGACATATCCTCCGTAATACCCGAGGACCTTCTCGAGATCGTCACCGCATCCGGCACCCTCCAGGATATCCCTGACCTCATCCTCGGTGAATCCGAACCTGTCGCATGCACGGTCATAGAACATCGAATCGACCAAAACATTGTTGATCTGGGGATAATCACCGGACCTTATCAGCGGAGTTATTCCGGTGACATAGACAAATTTGGCATCCGGACTCTTCTTGATGATGGAACCTAGGAATCCGGCCAGGACAATGGCCATCATATCGAGACACTTACTGGAGTATGACCGCCTGAGCCCTCTGTCATATTCATCGATCAGGACCACCACAGGCTCCCCATAGTGATTGCGAAGTATCCTCATCAATCCAGGCACTGCCTCGTTGATCCAATCCACCTTCAGATCTCCGCTCAGAACCGTCATCATGAACTGACGGTCGATGGAATCCAACCTCTCGTCTTCGAGGAGGAAAGCGAACCTCATGAAGAGACGGGTGACCATGGAGCGAATCAGACCCTTATATTCCGACACATTGTCGGACACCACAGTCATCATGTCCAATCTGATGACTGGATATCTGTTCCTATGGACATCGAATTGATGATACTCGGAGATTCTCAGACCGTCGAACCAGTCGTTCCCTTTGTAGTCGATGTTGAAGAAGCAGTCCAGCATGCTCAGGTTCAACGTTTTTCCGAATCCGTGCGGTCTTGTGTAAAGGAACCTCCCCCACTCGTCCCTTTCGAGGATGTCCTTTATGAGCAGCGTCTTGTCGACGTAAAACCCACCACCATCGCGAAGCATGTCGAATCTATCGGAATGAATGTACAGCGGTTCCATTTACTCCCACCATACTTGAATTAGAACATTATAATCAATGTCACATTCAAGCATGAATGATAGGTGTATCAGCGTCGATTCCGCAACTGGAGAAAAATGTACCCAAGAACGATAGTATCCACTAAT
>JBJEIK010000215.1:0-8451 GCA_051876975.1 Candidatus Methanomethylophilaceae archaeon | reverse complement strand
AGAGGTTGACGCTCCTGGTCAGGAGGTACTTCTCCCCGCGGGAATGGAAGAAGGCCTTTGCGACAAGGTCCCGATCGTCACAGTTCTCGATATCGTAGTAGGTGGAATACGATTGGAGGAGGCGGTCGACCACCTTCTCGATCTCAGGATTCATCATTCCGGTCCGACCCTCCAGATTATCGTGGATCCAATCCCCGGTTCGGGAATGTCGTCGATGACGGTGTCCCATTTGCACCCCATCCTTCCGGGAACCACCCGTCTTTGAAGATATCTATCGTTGTTTCCATGTTGAATCCGCGTTCGGAGGATGGGTTCCGGGGGATATAAGTGGGTAGTTCTTAGATTGAGATAATCAATATCATTCAACAGTGTTAATGATATTGAATAATAGATTAGTATAAATATTAGAAGTCAGAAATGATACGCATGCATATCTTCGACTACAGGTTCCTCCGTGATTCCTCCGTGGATCCGGATGTGTTCAGGAGGGTCGTCAACATCGAGCGTGTCCGTGCCGGTCCCGCTTCCATGCTCGCAGACGATGATCCCATCTCCCATGCCCTTGAGAGCAGGGCCATCCTCATGTCCGTTGTCGATTCGAACAACATCGAAGGTATATTCACGAGCGAGGAGAGGGCGGTCGCACTCATCGCGGGGAATGTTGCTCCCAGAGGCCATGATGAGATGGAGATCGCAGGATACCGTGATGCGCTCAGACATATCCATCGCGAACATGACAGTATAAGGTTCGATAAAGGGTCCATCCTCGAGATCTACTCTATATTGATGAGCTATCGCGGAGACGATGTGGAGCCTGTGTTCAAGAAGGTGGAGAACGTCATCGTCGACAGGGATTCCGATGGGAACATAGTCGATATGTATCCCACAGTTCCGGCATCAGAAGTCGAATACTGCATAGATCAGATGGTCGGTGCTTTCTGGGAGGTCAGGTATGATGACGATGTCAACGATCTCCTGCTGATCCCCTGTGTGATCATGGATTTCCTCAGGATACATCCGTTCAAGGATGGAAACGGACGCATGTCCAGACTCCTCACCACCCTCCTCATGTATCAGTCTGGATACGATGTCTGCAGGTACGTCTCCATGGAGTCGAAGATCAACTCCAGTAAGATGGATTACTATCATGCATTGGAGGAGTCGCAGATCGGATGGTTCGAGAACTCCTGCGACTACACTCCGTTCATCACATATTTCCTGAGTCAACTTTTCCTCTGCTACAGGGACCTGAACCGTTTGGTAGGGGAGAACATGGGAGGTTCCAGGAAATCGGATGCATTGGAGTCCTTCCTGAGGATATGCACCGTACATGTTTCGAAGAGTGATCTGTGTGCCATGTTCCCAAACATCTCCGAGATCACCGTCTCCCGTGTCCTGAGGAGGATGTGCGATTCCGGTGAACTCAGGAAGGTCGGAGGCGGAAGGTCCACCAGGTACATCTCATCGAAGATGGATGGCGGACGTTCCTGAGAAGTACAGGATGATGGGTGATATCGATGCTCAGGATCGGACAGATGTATGTTTCATTCAAAACCGCCATCAAATCGATGGATCGTGAGGTCATTGTCTCCATCTCGGAGGATCTCAGGTCTGCGGATGGGGACCCATGGATGTCGGATTTCCTCGACGGCGTCGTTCAGCTGATGGACTACGATGTGGAGGGCTGTTGTGACCTGTGGTGGAAGGCCACCCAGGCCATCGAGGACAAGGACGACCTCGCACTCTTCGAATCATCCGCCGCCAAAGCCGTGTCTTTCTGTTTCCCCAGGTTCCAGAGATCCATTCTCAGGAACGATCTGGAGCCTCTGGTGAGGATATCCCGCATCACATCTGAGATGAGGGGTCTGCCGTCGACCCATCTCATCGCCGACATCACGGAGAGGATGATCTCGGATCTTCCATCGGCCGGTTTCGATTCGGCCATGTTCTATGTCACGGCCATATCCGGGACCACATACATCCGCATCATGAATGAGACGGACATACGTGGAATCCAGGAGAGCCTCGGACAGACATTGGCGGTCATGTCATGGGCCAGGAATCTGTCGGTCATGGCCGGGAGACCACTCCCCGGCGGAGATTCATTGGAGGAATCCACCGTGTACATCGACATACGTTGTCTCCTGTATTCGGAGATGAAGTCCGTCGGTGATGCGCAGTTATCCGGATATAGTGATGAGAGGATGGATGAGCTATCATCATATTGGTCTCGGAACGGGATGGCGACACCCCGCAGGGAACTTGTCATGGCGTTCGACCACAGTGTCATCTACGCCAGGGATCCGAAGGAATCCGAACTGGACGAGGTCAGGAAGCATTACACCCGTTTTGTGAAGATGTGGTTGAGGATAAGGAAGTGAATCCGTCTGTCGGGATGACAGGACGATCGATTCGAGGGGGATACCCTACCAATCTGGTAGGCTGCTGGTAGGGTATTGGTAGGGTCGATACAGGTTCCTCCGATCGAACCCCCCTAATGATTTCCCGAAAGTTGGATGGAGATATGACGGTGGGCACTCCTCAGCCACGATCCTCTTCGACATCAGATGTCCAGATCGAAGTTGCAGTCCAGCCTGTCCTCGACGAAGGCCTTCATCAGCAGTTCCTCCGGAACGTAGGCGTCGAACTTCCCGAACCTGAGCTTGTCGTTCTGCTCTATCAGCAGGAACCTGTCGCCGTTCTCCAGGAACTCCTCTATCCCGGAGATGAGCTCGTCCTCGGTGATCTTTCCCCTCACATCGATGTAATAGGGGGAGAAGAAGCTCATCGAAGACACTCCGTCAATGGTCCTGATGATCCTCCTCAGGGTATCGAACTGCACCGTTCCCAGCCAGGGATGTATCCTGATGGCACCGTCATCGGTCTCCGTGATCAGGGATGTGGTCTGAAGGTACTTCGCGACCCCTCTCGAATCCTCCAGCCTCTCCTTCGCGGCATCGTCCAGGAAATCGTATTGTCTGTCCGATCTGAGGATCTCCAGCATCCTCCTCACCACCACAGTGTCTATGGGCGGTGTACCGGATCTCCACGGATTGCATGCGGTCCCGTCGGATTCCTTCACCTCGACGGTCATCTCCTTCGCCTTGATCCCGGTGACCTCCCACACATGTCCTGCAAGCTGAATGGGCTCACCCACCTCGGGCATGTCCTGGATGGATCCGATGGTCTTGCCGTTGCATACGACCTCGATCTCCTTCTTGACGGTGAACACGGAGCAGAAGTCCCTGTTGAAGACGGCCCTCTCTCCCTTGGACCCTATCAGCAATGTCCCGTCGGACATCCTCTCGAGATGTTCTATCGAGAGCATATGTCTGAGAAGTGTCCTGTAATCGTCCTTTGTGATGTTCCTGAAAGGATGCATGGACAGCACATCCGATACGAGCATGGAGAACCTGGTCCCGGCACCGGATTTCATGTACTCCATGGTCTGATGGTAGAGCAGTCCATAGGGGAGTTGTGGGTTCCTGGGGCACTCCGTCCATCCCTCCTGCACGGAGAGTTCGGCCATCGCCACCGCTTTGACAAGGTCCATGTTCACTCCTTCGACATCGGTCCACCATCTCTCGGGGTCCTCGAGGCACATGATGGTCATGACCTGGCTTCCACCGCGCCTTCCGGACCTACCCATCCTCTGGACGAGACTGGAACAGGTGTACGGAGGTTCGATCTGAACCACGGAGTCCAATCCTCCCACGTCGATACCCAGTTCCAACGTCACGGTGGCGACCACGGCGGATCTCTTCGAAGGGTCCTTCAGGGCCTCCTCGGCGATCTTCCTGTACTCCCTGGAGATGCTGCCGTGGTGCACGTGGATGAAATCCTTGTCGCCGTAGACCTCTCCGACCTTCCTCAACGATCTTCCCGCGGTCTCCGCATCGGACCTGCTGTTCACGAATATGATGCAGTTCCTATCCTTCACCAGATCGTAGAGGTCCCTGTAGTATCTGGTGATGGCCTTCTTCCTATCGGTGCCGTCGTTCTCGGGTCCCGGGATACGGTGATATCTGATGTCGACGACCCTGTTCCCGGATCTGGGGTCGCACACGATGCTTGTCCTGCGACCTGTGTCGGCAGTGAGCCAATCTGCGGCAGCGTCAACATCCGCTATCGTGGCCGAAAGTCCTATCCTCCTGGGGTCGCATCCCGCCAGCACCTCCAATCTCTGGAGGCAGCACAGCAGCTGCAGTCCCCTCTCGGAGTTCATGAAGGCGTGGACCTCGTCGATTATGATGAACCTCAATTCGGAGAACAGCCTCTTGATCCTGGTGGGATCGTCGGCGATGAGGTTCTGAAGGGATTCGGGTGTGATCTGCAGGATCCCCGAGGGGAACTCCAACAGCGCATCCTTCTTTGTCCTGGATGCCTCGCCGTGCCATCCGGTGATGTTGATGTAGGAATCCTTCAGGATGGGCTCCATCCTCTCGAACTGATCGTCGATCAGTGCTTTCAGCGGGCCGATGTACATCGCACCTATGCCCTCGGGCGGATTGGTGTACAATGATGTGATCACCGGGAACATGGCGGCCTCGGTCTTACCGCTGCTGGTACCGGCCGAGATGAGGATGTGGTCGTCGCATCCCTTGAAGATGTCGAACGCCCTGGTCTGGATCTCCCTGAAAGAGCCCCATCTGTTGTTGTAGACGAACTCCTTCAGGAACCAGGGAAGTTCTGCGAAGTGGTCCGTCATATGTCCAGGTCTTCGATGATGTCGTCGTCCGGGTTCCTGTCCGCGGTGACCTTGCGTCCGGAGATCATGTCGGAGAACTTGGTGTCGGGGTTCTGGTGCATCGTGTCGAGAAGGCTGATCAGGTCCCTGGTGATCTCCCTGGGGGTGACCATGGATGTGGATATCACACTTCCCAACACCGCTTTCAGATAATCCTCGAGCATGTCGTCGGTGATCCCGGAGTCGTAGGAGTACCTCTGCTCGTGGAGGTCCCTGATCGTCTTCAGGAGGACGTAGATCTCCTCGTTGGTCAGGGGTCTGAGGTTGATCACGGGTCCGAGATAGTTGTCGTATCCGTTCTCGAACCTTCCGGAGACGAGTCTGGACCTCAGTGCCTCGTAGCTGTACAGTCCCCTGTTGGGATCCTCGATGAACTCGGGGGTTCCGCACACGTACATGGAGAGGTGCGATGATTTCCCCTGCATGATGTCGTTGAACATGGTCAGAAGGCGCTCGTAGTTGTTGGAGCGGGAGACCTTGTTCTGAAGCTTGTAGAGGACGACCGCCTCGTCGAGGAAGACGACCAGCCCCTTGTATCCGAGTTTGGTTGAGAGTTCGGCCCACAGTTTGACGAAATCGTACCAGCTGGAGTCGTCGATGAGGGTGTTTATGCCCAGGTTCTTCCTGACCTCGGTCTTGAGCTCGCACTCCCCTTTGAGCCATGTGAGGGCGAAGATGTCATCGCTTCCGGCCCTGTAGTCGTTGCAGTATTTTATGATGACCTTGATGAAGTCCTGGTAGCACTGCATGCAGTTCATGGATGCGGTGGTGGACCTGATCCTCTTGGCTATGTCGTCGTCGGTGACGTCATCGGAGGGTATCCCCTTCTCTTCGGAGATGGCGTCCGCCATGTCCTGTACCCATGCCTGGAGCATGGGCTCCATGGCACCTCCCTCGGGCCTGGTGCGGATGGCGGTGTTCTTGACGAGCTCCCTGTAGGTGTTCAGTCCCTCCTTCTTGGTACCGGTGAGCCTCCTGTTGATGGCCAGGTCCGCATCCATGACGACGAATCCCTTGTCCATGGCGTAGTTGCGGACCATCTGTGTCATGAAGCTCTTACCGTTTCCGAACCTTCCGGAGATGAACCTGAACGCTCCCCCGCCTGCGGCGGTGTCCTCCAGGTCGTTGACGAACGTCTCGGTCTCCTTCTTCCTTCCGACGGCTATGTATTCCAATCCGCGCCGGGGTACGACTCCCGAGGACAGTGCGTTCATCAGTGTGGTGAGCGTTCTTTTGGGGACAGTGGCCGTCATTGAAGGATACTCCTGATATCATCCGTATAATCATCTATTATAATGCCGTTTTCCAAGATGGTGTCCCCGACGGTGTCCATGGCCTTGGTGTTGACGGATCCACCGAGTCTGAGGACATCCTTCCCTTTGACGGGTCTGCCGTCGAGGAGGTCGGATAGGAACTCCTTCTCCTTGTCCGTGAGTATGGAGAGGAGGGATCCCCAGGGTGAATCCGGGACTGCGGTGTCGGATGTCATCTGTCCCGTCTTGGAGGGAGGTTCCTCTTTTTTCACCGGATCCGATTCCGCATCCTCGATCCTCATCATGTCGGTGACGTCCGCGAGTGCTGATTCGGCATCCTTCACCGCATCCATGTTGAGGATCACGGCCTTCCTCTTGGCCTCTTCCCTCGTCTCATCGATCACCCTGAGGACGTCTTTGCGGTCAAGAGGTCCGAACCCGGGCAGGACCTTGCCTTTGGATGACGGATTCCTCTCCAGTTCGTTGATGAGTATGTGGATATCCTCCTCCAGGATGCTTCCCTTTCCCAGCGCCATGTATGTGGCGTCCATGCTGCCGTTCCATGGGCATATCATCGTTTTCCTCATGGTGCGCATCCTGAACTCGGACCTGAACCTGGTCAGTCCGTTCCCCAACTTGGATACGGTCTCCCTCAGGAGGTTGTTGATGATGTCCACAGTTTCGTCGCTCATCCTGTATGTGTCCGCTTCGGACAGGCGTCCGATCTGCGCTAAACCTTCGCGGGTGAGGTATCCGGGTTTCCCCGTGGCTATCTGCCAGAGGACCAGGTCGGTGCTGTGCAGCACATTCCCGTGTCCGCAATCATCCAGGGGTATGGATTCCAGCAGGCAGTGGTACACGAGGCGGTCCCATATCACTTTGTTCTTATCATAGGGGTCGTAGGCATCCCTCAGTTCCTTGAGTGTCCTGTGTATCTGGACCTTGTCACCTTTCGGGACCATTATCTCATCCAGATACAGGGTCAGATATCCTTTGTCGGTGTCGGGATACATCCCTTTTCCGATCATCGACTTCCAGTATGCGTAGTAAAGTTGTCTGTCCTCGACGGTGAGTTCTCCGCGAACGGGTGAGGATGGTATGTACTCGGGTGTTTCCCCTTTGTAGTCGATGTTCCTCGGTGACCACGAAGGCCTCGACCAGGTATTGAACATGACGCCCTTCCCGAAACCACGGGATCTTGACGGTTTCCTGCCCATATTCACCTTGACGGATGCATCCATGGCTGCGTTGGCCATATCCTTGTTGAAGAATTTCCTGAAGATCAGTTTCTGGTTCCTGTTGCCCAGGATCTTCCTGCAGCATTTCTCTATGCAGGTGATGAACCCCATGAGGTCCGAGTCCGAAATATCCCTGATCGGCAGGTTGAAATCCTCTTTGCCGCCATCGTTCGTTCTGATCGTGATGTGTTTCCTGACATATCCCTCGGAGATCACATCGGGTATCTCCATTCCCCTTTCCGCGAGATATGAGTCGATCCTTGCGATGACGGTGTTGAAGCATTGCCTCCCATCCTCGTTGAGAATCGGGCTGTCGCCGACCGCCAGTCTTATCACGGTCCTGAATTCCTCCATGTTGAATTCGGATGCCGGGTGGGATAACATGTCCTGCAGGGATATGGGGAGCAGTTCGGGGCTTCTGACAAGCCTGTCGATCGTCAGTCCGTTGCGGGTGCACATCAGCGGTACGAGGTCGTCCAGCATCCTTCCGATGACGGGTTCCCCTCTGATGATGCAATCGATCTGTTCCAAAACGTCCTTCCCACACTTGTCGGATCCCAGCAGTTCCTGTGTCCTCAATGATATGTATCCTATCTCGGATGGAAGACAGACCCCTTTCTCCAGGTTCCTGCACCAGTGAGCGTAGTACCTCAACTGTTCCTCGGAGAGGTCCTCCTTTTTCGGGGAGATCATCCCGCAGGGTTCGAAGGCGTGTTCCTCCGGATGCTCCATGATCTCGGATATCGCATCCTTGTCCAGTTTCTCTTTTGTCGGCTGTCCGTCGAATCCCCTCCATCCGGACAGCTCCGCCTTCTTCATGGACGATGTCACGATGTCATCGAACCATCTCTCCCCGATGGGCCCCCATCCGTTCATCCTGCGGACGATGTTGTCCAACAGTTCCCGGATGAATCCTTTTCCGATTTCCTCGTCGAATTTCCATCCGGTATAGTACCTGTAGCTTTCGTACAGAGGGGTTTCCACCTCCATGTTCCCTGTCCTGATCCCGGTGCGGCCTCCGATATCATCGGGTCCGGAGATGGTCACGGCGGTGACGAGGCTCCTGCGGAACACCTCTGTGCATCTGTCGTCGGTGAAGACTATGTGCTCCCATGTTCTCGCGAAGTTCTCCCTGAGGAACTGTGCGGTCGGGGCGTACATGTTGCTCGATGCCACACCGACGATGAAACATGGTGCCACATCGATGTTCTCG